>CAIXRL010000163.1 GCA_903921835.1 Candidatus Eiseniibacteriota bacterium
CTCGGCGCGGCTGCCCCATCCGTCGCCTTCCGCTGCGCCACGTGCGTCCTCAGCCGGCAGAGCGCTTCGAGACTCGTCATCACCATCGGTCTACCTCACTTGTGGGCGGGCCACCCGGCACGCAGCCGGGGCGGCCGCGTCTCCCAGCCAGGCGCCCCGCCCGAGACTCACCCTTCCCACTCCACCAGCGTCTTGCTCGGCCTGATGTCGATATGACAGCCCCAGGCCGGGTAGACTCCGATCCCGCGAATCTTGCTCTCCGGCCACAACTTCAGCGTGCCCCGGATCAGCGCGTAGAAATTCCGAGCCGTCATGCCTTCCGGCGTGGCCAGGTCGAGCGCGCGCCCCTGCACGTGCTGGCTGTTCCGCGCCGATCCCGGCACCGTCGCGTTGTAGGCGGTCGTGCGGTACCCGCTCAAGATGGTCAGCGGCCGACAGCAGCAGGCGGCGCGCACCAGCTCAAACTCGATCGCTAGCTGCGCGGCGCGATCGGCCCGCCACTCCAGCGGATACGCCGTGCCGTCGCTGCACGCGATCTCAGCCCACGAGAGATGTGGAGAGGGGCCGGTGCTCACGGTGCTCACTGTGGCACCCCCGTGAGCAGGTGCGCCAGCCAATGCAAGCCCGACCAGAGATGCGGCAGGAGCGATCCGATCCCGAGGAGTGCCCCGCCAAGTCCGACCTTCGCCGCTGGGCGCTTCGTCCAGGCGCGCTCGACCGGTGACGCCGCGCCTGGGCTTGGCACGACGCCCGCAGCCGCGAGCGCCTCGATCATCTCCACGTGCCTGGGGTAGTTCGCGCAGCCGTGCGCCGCGACCGCCTCGATGGCCTCTTCGGCCTTCGCGGTGCGCCCATTGGCCTTGTCCTGCCGCTCAGTCACCGACTCAAACCCTGCTTTCATCTGCTCGCCCAGCCCGGTCACCATCTCGGCCACCGTCGTGATCCGCTGATGTAATCCATCACGCAATTCGCGCTGGAAGCCGAGCACTTGCGTGAGTTCTTCTCGCGTCACAATCTCGCCTACCATGTTGTCTCCTCGGCCCTCGGCTCCGCCGCGGGGCTGGGGCATCCGCCTACGATGCTCTGATGACGTAGTACTCCGCGAGGTAGGGCGGGTTCGCAGCCGCCGTGGTGCCCGTCGTGACGCCGCCCGACGGGTTCGACGTCTGCTCATTCGTGACCCAATACCCGGCGGAGGCGCCAGACGGGGCGTCGCTTCCGACGCCCCCGACATGCAGCACCGAGTCCGGGACCGTATGCGTGTGATTCGGGACATCCGTATACGTGTGCGGGTGGTCCTTCGTGCCGCCCGTCTCGCCCAGCCGCGACGCGGTGCCGGTCGCGGCCACGCCCCACGACGATCGGCCGCGGCTGTCGGGCAGGTTGAAGGTCGTCGAACCGTCGCCCACGCCCCACGGACAGGTATAGAGGGAGTTCGAGCCGCTCGATGACGCGGTCTTACTCAATGTCAGCTTCGTGTCGCTGTCCACCGACAGGATCGTCGTCCCTGACTGGATCCCGGTGCCGCTCACTGGCATACCAGCCATGACGTCGGCCGTCGTCAGCACCGTGACGACGGCAC
>CAIXRL010000164.1 GCA_903921835.1 Candidatus Eiseniibacteriota bacterium
AGGCGAAGGTTGCCTGGCGTGGACTCGCCGCCCAGCGCGACGGGCGTGATGCGATCTCGAGCCGCCGGATCTCCTCGCAGCGATGCCCATCCGCGCTCACGAAGGCACACCGCCCGCCGTCACGCTCCCAGACGAGGCGCCGCATCGGCTTTGGGATCGCCCGGCCCTTCGCACTGCTCGCTTCGGCCGCCGCACCGGGCTTCACGCCCAGGCGCTGCTTCTCGAGGTGCGCGAGGTAGTGCGTGATCGCCCGTGCGTAGACCAGCGCCGGGTCGCCCGAGGGCACCGCGTGACCGAGCAACGCCTGCGCCCGGACCAACTCCTCGTGCTCGGCTTCGGTGATCGACAGCCGCACGTCGTACTCGCCCGATGCGCTGGGCGTCACCCCGGCCGCGACGCGGGTGCTCCACATGCGCTGGACGCTGCCCGGCGCCGTCGCCCGATACGCCGTTGCAATGGTTTAGATGCGATATCGCATGCGGTGCCGCATACTGGCATGACGTTGTCTCGACAAGTGATTCGCCCGCGGCCGCGGCAAGCGAGGCGACGGGAGCTCGCGACCCCTCCGCCAGCATCTGCACGATTTCGCGCTGCGTGCGGAATGCCGAAGCCGCCAACAACCCGGCCGCCGTCTCCGGCTCCAGGTGCGGCGCCAGAACGGCAGCGGTGGTGACGCTCAGCCGCCCGTCCGCGAGGAACTCGAACACTTCCGGGCATCGCAGCGCCACGCGCGCGACCTGGATGCGCCGCAGCCCCTTGTCCTCGGACATGCGCAGCCGGCCCACGCAGTAGTTGCGCATGCAGGGGTAGCCGGTGGCGAGGTAGTCCCGGCGCTCGTCGATCACGGCGATGAGCGCGAGCCCCTCGGCGATGCGGGACTTCTCCTCGAGGTCGATCGCGTCGACGTTACCCATTGCGACTTCGGGCGGGAGGTGCATCCGCGAGTAGCGAGTCATCGGTGCTGCTCCGCGGGGGCGGCTTCGCGCGGGGACGCACGAACCTTGTATCACGCGTCTCCGCGGCGCTCGTGCGCGCGCTGTCGCTGCGCGAATCGCGCTGCGGCGACAACGCGCGCACAATCGCGCCGAACGCGGCCGCACGGGCGACTGGCGCGCTCGAGCGCAGGCGCATGGGCGGCTCGCGGGCACGGGCAGGGGCGCTGCGCAAGCCTGTCAAGCGAAACCTTCAGTCCGGGCCGGTTGCACCTTCACGATTCCGGCGCTGAGGCAGGATCGTGGAAAGTCATCTAGCCCGGACTGACTTGAAGGTGCGCCTCGAGTCCCTCGGAACTCGTGGGGCAGACACTTTCATCGCACGTGGCGGCCGAAAGGCCATGACGACTATTCATGAGCCCGCGGCCTGCGAGCGCGATCTGCGCGCCATCCGGACCCACCTTCGGTGGGTGCCCCGAAGCCCGACCGGCCGCTGTCCTCATCGTGTGGACAACACGGTTCCGGGGTACCCGCCGAAGGTGGGTCCGGCCGGCCGATCTGCTTGCGGCTGACGCATATCTCGCACTCTCGGCTCGCGGTTCATGAATCGTCCGGGCTAGCATGCCCTCACCATGAGCGCTCCCGAATGCTTCACGCTGGCAATCACCGTCCGCCCCGAGGACATCGACGAGCAGGGACACGTGAACAACGTGGTGTTCCTGCGCTACGTGCAGGACGTGGCGACGGCGCACTGGCGCGCCCGGGCGCTGCCCGCGGACCAGGCGGCGCTGGTGTGGGTGGTCGTGCGGCACGAGATCGACTACAAGCACCAGGCGTTCCTCGGCGACGAGTTGGTGGCCGAGACGTGGGTGGGGCCCGCGTCCCGCCGCACGTTCGAGCGCAACACGCGCATCACGCGCGCGGCCGATGGCCGCCTGCTGGTGGAGGCGCGCACGCTGTGGTGCCCGCTCGACGCGACCACGCTGCGCCCGACCGAGCCCAGCGCCGGTGTGCGCGAGCGTTTCGCGGTGCCGGGGACGCTGGAGCGATAGCGGGGAGATGGTGGCCCGCGTCTACCCTTCTCTTCCCGGCTCCGGGTTGCCCTGCTTCACCCGCGCCTCGGCCAGCCGCTTCACGAGACGCTGCGCCTCCTCGAGCCAGTCGAGCTTCTCCGCAAGTGTGAGCTTCGCGAGCCGGCGCCGCTGCGCGAGTTCGTGGCCCTCCCAGCCGGGCTCCCAGGCGTGTTCGTCGTCAGCCATTGCGCCGCCCGGAACCGGGATGGATCGAGCCGAGGCCCGCGATGTCGTCGAGATCGTGCGGCCTGCCCGCCCGGCGCTTCAGCTCGATCAGGTCCGCCAGCGAGACGAACGTCAGCGTCGGACCGCCCGGAAGCTCAGTGCGCAGAGCGCGCGAGTACGCGGCTTCGAAATCCAGCGGGCACTCGAGGAACAGGTCCACCTCGGTGTCCTTGTGCGCGCGGCTGAAGAGCGAGAAGACCGTGAGGTCCTTTTCGGTCGCCCACCGCTGGCGTTTCTCGGCATCCGCGAACGCTGCGAACGGAACGGGCGCGCGTGGGCCGTAGCCAAGCGCAGAGAGCGCCTGGATGGCACGCTGCAGCGCTGCGGACTCGGGATCCAGGATGAGGTCGAGGTTCGCCGTGAAGCGGACGAGGCCGTGCGCCACCACCGCCATGCCGCCGGCGACCAGGAAGCGTACGCCGGCCTGGTTCAGTGTCTGCGCGATGGACTCGACGCTTCGGCGCTCCATGGACGGATCTCGAAGGTGGATGCCCTGAGCGCTACGTTACGCTCCATCTTCCTCGCGGCGCGCAGTGACCGCAAGCGCGCGGACACGACGGCGGGCGGCCCCGAACCGGAGCCGCCCGCCGTCGCGCGTGAGGCCCGTCGCTACCAGATGCGCGCGCGCTCCTCCGCCTTGCGCACCATCGCGTCGCCTTCCTTGCAGCCGAAGGCCTTCGCGAACTCGTCGAGGTTCGACAGCGGCCCGTCCACGCGCCACTGGGCGGGCGAGTGCGGGTCGGTCTCGACCTGCGTGCGCAGCTGCTCCGGCGTGTCGAGCGTGCGCCAGACACGCGCCCAGGCGAGGAAGAAGCGCTGCTCAGGCCAGAGTCCGTCGCGCTGCAGGCGCGGCTGGCCGGCGCTGGCCTTCTGGAACGCGGCGTACGCGACCGCGAGACCGCCCAGATCGGCGATGTTCTCACCCAGCGTGACGCGCCCGTTCAGCCGCACGCTGTCGAGCACGGTGTAGCCGTCGAACTGCCCGACGACCTTGTCCGCGCGCTCCTTGTAGCGGTTCGCGTCCGCCGCGGTCCACCAGTCGCGCATGTTGCCGTCGGCGTCGAACTGCCGCCCGCGGTCGTCGAATCCGTGCGTCATCTCGTGCCCGATCACCGCGCCGATGGCGCCGTAGTTGAGCGCGTCGTCCCAGTTCGGATCGTAGAACGGCGGCTGCAGGATGCCGGCGGGGAAGTTGATGCTGTTGAACGACGGCGAGTAGTACGCGTTGACGGTCGGAGGGGACATGGCCCACTCGTGCTTGTCCACCGGCTTGTCGAGCCTGGCGATGTCCCGCGCGATCTCCCAGCGCGTGGTGGCGTGCCGGTTGGCGAGCCAGGACGTCCGCACGATGGGGACGCCCGCATAGTCCTTCCACTTGTCCGGGTAGCCGATCTTCTCGGCGAACGCGTCCAGCTTCACGCGCGCCGCGCGCTGCGTGGTGTCGCTCATCCAGGGCAGCGCGCCGATGCGCTCCCCGAGCGCGGCCTCGAGGTTCTTCACCATGGCCAGCGCGCGCTCGCGCGCCTGCGGCGTGAACCGCTCGCGCACGTACTCGCGCCCGAGCAGGTCGCCCAGGTCGCCGTCGGTCGCGCCGACGCAGCGCTTCCAGCGCGGCAGCACCTCGGTGGCGCCGGTCAGGCGCTTGCGCCACGAGAAGTCCTCGTCCACGAACGCCTGCGTGAGCATGGGCGAAGCCTCGCGCACCACCATCCAGCGCAGGTACGCCTGCCAGTCCGCCAGCGGGGTCGCGCTCATGCGCGCGGCGAGCGCGCGGAAGAAGTCGGGCTGCATGACGTTGATCGAATCGGGCGCGCGCATGGCGCGGCGGGAGAAGTACGCGTCCCAGTTCACGCCCGGCGTCCACGCGCGCAGCGTGTCGAGCGGTACCTTGTGGTACACGGCCCTGGGGTCGCGCCGCTGCGCGCGGGTCATGGAACCCCCGGCGAGCGCAGTCTCCAGCGCCATCACGCGCCCGGCCTCCCCCAGTGGGTTGGGGCGCCCGATCATCCGGAACAGCCGTGCGACGTGCGCCACGTACTCGGTGCGCAACGCCCGCGAGGCGGAGTCGCCCTTGAAGTAGTAGTCCCGTTCGGGCATTCCCAGCCCGCCCTGCCCCGCGCTCGCGATGGTGAGCGTGCTGCGCCTGGGGTCGGGGCCCGCGCCGAAGCCGAACGCCGCCCGCGTACCCTGGGCGTGCAGCCAGCCCAGCTCGGAGGGCACGTCGGCCGGCGACTTCAGCGCATCGATGCCGGCGAGGTCCAGCTGCATGGGCGTCACGCCGGCGCGTTCGGCGGCCGCGGAGTCCATGCACGCTGCGTAGTAGTCGCCCACGCGGCGCGCGTCGCCGCCGGCTGCGGCGCCGCTCGCGGCCGTGTCGCGATCGAGGATGGCGTGCAGCACCGCCTCGTTGCGGTCGCCGAGCTCGTCGAAGCCTCCGTAGCTGCCATAGCCCGGGGGCATCTTCGTGTTCGCCAGCCAGCCGCCCTCGGCGTAGCGGTAGAAGTCGCGGCACGGCGCGCACGTCGTGTCCATGTCGGCGCGGTTCCAGTACGAGCTCTCTGCCCGCGCCGCGGGGCCGAGGGCGGCGACGAGCACCAGGGGCAGCAGCAGGCCCAACGGCGAACGGTGTGGCATGCGTGACCTCTTTTCAGTGGCACGGCCGGCGCCCGTGTCGCGCCGCCGGCCGTCCCACGACCGAATCCAGATTCGAGCTACCAGATGCGCGCGCGCTCCTCCGCCTTGCGCACCATCGCGTCGCCTTCCTTGCAGCCGAAGGCATTCGCGAACTCGTCGAGGTTCGACAGCGGCCCGTCCACGCGCCAGTGGCCCGGTGAGTGCGGGTCGGAGTTCACCTGCGTTCGCGTCGCCTCGGGCCGCTGCAGCCGGCGCCAGATCTGCGCGTACGCCAGAAAGAAGCGCTGCTCGGGCGTGAAGCCCTCGATGAGGCCAGGGCGCGGCTTGCCGGCCATCTCCTTCTGCAGCGCCGCGTAGGCGAGCGCGAGGCCTCCGAGGTCGGCGATGTTCTCGCCCAGCGTCAGCCGGCCGTTCACGTGCACGGTGTCGAGCACGGTGTAGCCGCTGAACTGGTCGGCGACATGCGCCGCGCGCTCCTTGTAGCGCGCCGCGTCCGCGGGCTGCCACCAGTCGCGCAGGTTGCCCTTCGGGTCGAACTGCCGGCCCTGGTCGTCGAAGCCGTGCGTCATCTCGTGCCCGATGACCGCGCCGATCGCACCGTAGTTCGCGGCGTCGTCCCACGACGGATCATAGAACGGGGGCTGCAGGATGCCGGCGGGGAAGTTGATGCTGTTGAGGCTCGGGCTGTAGAACGCGTTCACGGTCGGCGGCGTCATGCGCCACTCACCGCGTTCGGTCGGCTTGCCGATCTTGTTGAACTGGCGCGTGACCTCGAACTGCCGCACCGCGGCGCGGTTCTGGAAGTACGGCTGCGGTTTGACCTCGACTCCCGCGTAGTCGCGCCACTTGTCCGGGTAGCCGATCTTCTCCGTGAACGCTGCGAGCTTCACCTTCGCGGCGGTGCGCGTGGAGTCACTCATCCACTCGAGCGTGGTGAGCCGGTCGTTCAGCGCGGCCTCCAGGTTGTGCACCATCCGCAGGGCGCGGGCCCTGGCCTCGGGGGAGAAGCGCTGCGCGATGTAGACCTTGCCCAGCAGGTCGCCGAGCCCGCCGTCGGTGGCGCGCAGGCAGCGCTTCCAGCGCGGCTGCATCTCGGTCACGCCCGAGAGCACGCGGGCGAAGCGGAAGTCCTCCTGCACGAACGGCGCGCTCAGCGTCGCCTCGGCGTCCTCGACGACGCGCCAGCGCAGGTACGCCTGCCACGCCGCCAGCGGTGTCGCCGTGATGACCGTATCCATGCCGGTGAAGAACGTCACCTGCGCCACGTTGAGCGAGTCGAAGCCCGGCCCATTTCGCCTGGCGAAATAGGTCGCCCAGTCGAAGGCGGGGTCGAGCCGGGCAAGGTCTGCGACGGCCAGCTTGTGGTAGTTCGCGTTCGGGTCGCGCCGCTGGACGTTCGAATACGACTTGCGCGCGAGCGCGGTTTCGATCGCGAGGATCTGGTCCGCCGCCGTGCGCGCCTCCGCCTCGGGGGTCCCGAGCAGTTGGAAGGAGCGCACGATGTGCCCGGTGTACTCCCTGCGCGTCGCCGCGGAGACGGAGTCACGCTTGACGTAGTAGTCACGATCGGGCAGCCCGAGGCCGCCCTGCGCCACGTTCGCGATGACCCTGTCGCTGTTCTTGGCGTCCTGGTCGGGGCCGCACTGGAACAGCGCGCGTACGCCGTGCGCGTGCAGCCACGCCACCTGGCCGGCCAGTTCGCGCGTGTCCTTCATGCCGTCCACCGCGGTGAGCAGCGGCTGCAGCGGCTTCACGCCCTCGCGGTCCGCCTCGACGGAATCCATGCAGCTGGCGTAGTACGTGCCGAGCTTGTACTCGTCCGATCCGGGCTTCGCCGCATGGTTCGCGGCGGCCTTGTCGAGAATGACGTGGAGCAGGTTCTGGTTGCCCTCGGACAATTCGTTGAAACTGCCCCAGGACGATTGCGTGCCCGGGATGGCGTGCGTGCTCATCCAGCCGCCGTTGGCGTACTGGTCGAAGTCGCGGCACGGCGCGCAGGTGGTGTCGAAGTTGGCCGCGGGGAACACGACCGGCGGTCTGCCGGATGCATGCACGGGAGACGCCACCGCGATCGCAACGGCGAGCGTGAAGGCGGGCTTGCGAAGGTTCATCGGGCGGATACCTCGGCCGGGGGATGTCGGCTCGCGACCGGGGACCCGGCCGCAATGGGAAAGGGAACCCTTGCAGACTAGAACTGGATTCAAAACCTCGCAACGCGAGGCAGGTTGAAGCCTGCGGGTCACCCACACGGAGGTGAGCCATGGCGTTCAGTGGACGAGCGACGCGCAGTGGGCGCGGATTGCCCCACAGTTGCCGCGCCGCGGGCGAAGTCCGCGCGGTGGACGACCGCCAGCGGAGGACCGCATGTGTTTCGAAGGCATCCGAGCGAGCAGAAGCTCCTCGAAAGGACGATCGCCGCGGTCCAGGTGAGGAGAACGCATCGGCCGGGGCGGCCGCGGTCGAAGCCCGGCCGGTTGATCCTCGACCGTGGTTGTGACAGCAACGAACTGCGCGCGAAGCTGGCGAAGCGGGACATCGACCCGATCATCCCGGCGCAGAAGAACCACCCGAACGTGACCCATCAGGACGGGCGCAAACTGCGGCGCTACCGTCGTCGCTGGATCGTCGAGCGGCCGTTCGCGTGGCTGGGCTGGAGTCGGAGGTTGTTGGTGCGTCACGAGCGGCTCCTCAGCGTCTACGCCGCGTCATTCCTTCTGGCCTGTGCGGGGCTCACGCTTCGACAGGTCACGAAATGAGTTCTACCCCCGGCCTCGCTCCTCGCCCAGGGCGGCTCCCCGGCGCGGCCTGCGGAAGAGCCGCGGCGATCGCCCCCGTGGCGTCCCGGGCGGCGCCC
>CAIXRL010000165.1 GCA_903921835.1 Candidatus Eiseniibacteriota bacterium
AGCCGCACGACCTTGGCGTCGGGCCAGTCGTTCTTGAAGCGCAGGATGTGGGCCACTTCGGCGCCGCGCCAGCCGTAGATCGATTGGTCGTCGTCGCCGACCACGCACAGGTTGCGGTGACCGGCGGCCAGGGCCTTTACGATCCGGTACTGGCTGCCGTTGGTGTCCTGGTACTCGTCCACCAGCACGTGCTCGAAGCGACGGCTCCAGCGCTCCCCCACCTCGGGGTGCTGCAGGAAGAGCCTCACGGTCTCCGCGATCAGGTCGTCGAAGTCCAGCGCACCCGCGCGCCGCAGCGCCAGCTGGTAGCGGCGGTAGCACTCGGCGATGTTGCGCGCGTACGGATCCATGGCCGCGCGCAGCGCCTCCTCGGGCGTCACCAGCGCGTTCTTGCACTCCGAGATGCGCGACAGCACCGCCCCCAGGCGGTAGGCCGCGTCGTTGAGCGCCATGTCCTTGATGATGTCGCGCAGGACACCTTCCTGGTCCTCCCGGTCGTAGATCGCGAACCCCTGCGGCAGGCCCAGCGTCGCGTGCTCGCGGCGCAGCAGGCGGACCGCCGTCGCGTGGAATGTGCCGATCCACAGCCTGCCCGCCACCGCGCCCACGGAGCGCGCCGTGCGCTCGCGCATCTCCTTCGCCGCGCGGTTCGTGAACGTGAACGCGAGGATCGCCTCCGGTCGCACGCCGCGCTCCAGCAGCGCGCCGATGCGCGCCGTCAGCACGCGCGTCTTGCCCGAGCCCGCGCCCGCGATGACCAGCGCGGGACCACCCGGGTGCTCGACGGCGATGCGCTGCGCATCGTTCAGCGGAAAGGACTCGGCCACGTGAACTCTCCTAGGGGGCGGGGCAATTGGACGGCCCGCGAATCTATCGCATGGCGCGACCCGCCACCAACGCACACGCCGGCCGGGAGTGCGGCCCGGCCGGCGTGTGCGCAGTGGCGTGTGCGTCTATGGAATCAGGATCACCTTGCGCGTGTCGTGCGACTCGGGGCCGCTCAGGCGCACGAAGTACAGTCCCGCCTCGCGCCTCGCACCGGCATCGTCCGTACCGTCCCACAGGACCATCGCGTCGCCGGCGCTGCGCTGGCCATCGACGAGCGTGCGCACCAGCCGTCCACCCACGTCGTAGACGCCGAGGCGAACGCGGCCCGGCCTTGCAACCGTGAAGCTCACCGCAGTGCCCGCGCGGAACGGGTTCGGCGCCGGCGACCGCAACCCGGAGACGAACGGCGAGCCGATGGCGGGACCCACGTCGGCGGTGGTGCTCCAGCCGAGCGCGCAAACAGCGCGCGGACTGTGCGTGTGATTGCCACCCAGGCACACCAGCATCCGATCCCGCGCCGGCTGGTAGACGGCGCCGTGATGGCCCCTCAGGTCCGGGAGCACGCCGGTGGGTGCCAGAGCCGTCCACGCCGGGGTTCCGGTCAATGACAGCGCCAGGGCGTCGTTGAAGTAGTTGTACGAAGCGTCCCGCCCACCGAACAGGACCATGCGGCGGCGCACCGGATCGTAGACGACGCTGTGGAAGACACGCGGCGTGGGCGCCAGGCCCGAGAGCGCCAGCTGGTTCCACACGGGCGTGCCCGAGAGCGTCAGGGCCCACGTGTCTCCCAGGCAGTCTCCGAACAACGTCTGGCCGCCGAACAGGACCATGCGATCCCCCACCGGATCGTAGATCGCGCCCGGGTTGCTCCGGGCGGCGGGCGGCGTCCCCGTGGGCACCAGGGCCGTCCAGGTTCCGCCAGCTGCCAGCGTCAGCGCCCAGGCGTCGTTCAGCGCGCCGCTCCCGTTCCACCCTCCGAAAACCACCATGCGCCCGCGCGCAGAATCGTAGATCGTGCCGTGCCCCTGGCGTGCCGCCGGCGGACTGCCCGCTGGCGCCATCGCCGTCCAAGTCGGGGTGCCCGAGAGCGACAGCGCCCAGGCGTCGTTCGAGTACGTGCTGCCGTTGCGGCCACCGAACACCACCATGCGATCCTGCGCCGGGTCGTACACGGCGCCCGCACAGCTCCGGGCGCTCGGCCGCGTACCGAGCGGAGCCAGCAGCGTCCACGCAGGCGTGCCATACAGCGACAGCGCCCAGACGTCGTTGAAGTAGGTGGAGCCCCCGCCGTCAATCCCGCCGAAGGCGAGGATCCGGTTCCGCACCGGATCCAGGACGCAAGCCGCGTCTTCGATGCCGGACAGCCAGAGCCCGGTGGGCGTCAGCGCCTGCCAGGCCCGCGACCCCGCGAGCGGCAGCGACCACACGTCGTTGAAGTTGCTGTAGGTCACCGTGTCCATGTCGCCGCCGCCAAACGCGAGCATCTGGTCCCGCACGGGATCGTACGCGGCGGCGGCAAACGCCCGGGCGGCCGGCGGCGTACCGGTCGGCGTGAGCTGGGTCCAGCCCGGCGAACCGGCCAGGGAGAGCGCCCAGGTATCGCTGTACGCCGCAGCCCCGCCAGGAGTGCCACCGAAGACCACCATCCGGCTGCGCACCGGGTCGTAGACCGCGCCATCGCCGTAGCGAGCGGCCGGCGGGGTTCCGGTGGGAGTCAGCTGCGTCCACGCCGGCGTACCCGAGAACGAGAGCGCCCACGTGTCGCTCAACACGGAGCTGCCGAATCCGCCGAAGACCACCAGGCGATCGTTCGCACGGTCCAGGATCGTTCCGCAGGCGGCGCGCGCCGCGGGCGGCGTGCCTGCCGTCGCCAGCAGCGCCCAGGACGTATCGGCAAACGAGAGGGACCAGACGTCGTTGAAGACGCCGGAGCCAGCGTACCCACCGAACACCACCATGCGATTGCGCGTCGAGTCGTAGATCGCGCTCGCGAAACCCCTGAAGCCCGGCGGTGTGCCCTTCGGGTTCAGTTGCGTCCAAACCGGAGTGCCCGACAGCGACAGAGCCCAGCAGTCGTTGAGGTAGACGTCGTTGTCCTGCCCGCCGCCGAACATCACGATCCGGTCGTGCACGCGGTCGTAGACGGCGGCCTGGCCGCGTCGGTTGGACGGGGCTCCCGTCGTCGAGACCTGGCTCCAGACGGGTGAGCCGGCGAGAGCGAAGGCCCAGACGCCCGGAACCGTGCTGCCGGAGGCGCCGTCGTCCCCTCCCACGACCAGCAACCGCTGGCGGGCGGAATCATAGAACGCGCTCGAGCTCATCATTCCGGCCGGAACGATCTCGGACCAGAACCCATCGGTCGCGATGCTCGATGAGCTCCCGGGTTGCGCGCCTCCCCGGGCCGGCACCGCCGGAGCGGGGAATGCCGTGTCAGCGGCGCCCGCAATGCGACGCATGAGCTGGCGCTGCCAGGGCGGGAGCGACGACTCACCGGCGGCCCGCAGCACGTTGTCGCGGACGTCCTGCGACAGGGCCGGCAGTGCAGGAATGGAAGACTGACCGAGGGCGCGAGGTGGCTGTGCCAGCATCAGGCATGCGCACCACAGGGTGCCGAGGACACGAAGGCGCGAAGTGAGGAGTTTCATCAGAGAAGTCCCATGGTGGATTCGTCACCGGCTCGAACCCCACCGCCATCCCCACAGCCCTTGGCCGGACAATGTGGATCGCGGGGGCCCCGTCCCGGCGGCGATGACGCGGTTTCGACCTGCATGGACGATCACGCAGAGCGTCTTGATGATGATCGAGTATACGCTCGCCGTGGCCCAGGACAACACACGCGAAACAACACGCCTGTCCAGGCGGCCCGGGCAAACCGCGGAACGGAACGGAAGCCTGCGCGAGAGCGCAACTGCCGCTCGAGTCGCCCCGAGGTCGCAGCGGCGCCTGCGGGCGCCCGCTCGACACCGCCGAACCGCGAGACGCGTTCATCGCGATCCCGGCTCTCGTCCGCGCGACCCGGCGCCCTTCACACCCTCCAATGGACTGCCCCGGCGCGGCTTCGCGTCGGGGCAGTGGTGTCACGGTCTACCGATTGGGCGGGGTGCTCCCCTACTTCACGAACAACATCTCCCGGTACTTGGGCAGCGGCCAGAGTTCATCCTCCACCAGCAGTTCCAGCCCGTCCGCCGCGGCCCGCACCTCGGCCATCAGCGGGCGCATGTCACTGCCGAGGCGGGCGCAGAGTTCCATCTCGTCGTGCACCTTGCCCAGTTCGGCGAGTAGCGCATGAACTCGCGCCACGCCGGTCACCGCCGCCTCGAGCCCCGCCGCCAGCGCCGCGGCGCGCGCGCCGTACGCTTCGTGACCGGCCTTGCCTCCCAGGTCGGCCAGCGCGCGGGCCGCCGCCGCGGTGGACACGAGCTGCTTCTCCGCGGCCGGGACCACCAAGGTCACCACCATCTCGGCGAGCGTCTCGGCCTCGAGCGTCACCTGCTTCAGGTAGCGCTCGATCGCAACGTTGAAGCGGCTCTCCATCTCGACGTCGGAGAAGACGCCCTGCTCGATCAGGAACGCGTGGTGCTTCTTCTCGCGCACGCCCGCCAGCGCCGCCGGCGTGTCCGCGAGGTTCGGCAGGCCGCGCTTTGCCGCCTCGGCCTTCCACTCGGCGCTGTAGCCGTTGCCCTCGAAGCGCACGGACGACGTTTCCGTGAACACCTCGTGCAGCAGTTCGGCCACCGCCTGGTCGCGGTGCGCGACCGGCTTGCCGTCCAGTTTGTTGCGCAGCCGCTCCGTCATCTGCGCCAGCGCGGAGGCGGCCGCGGCGTTCAGCGTCGCCATGGGCACGGCGCAGTTCGCCGTGCTGCCCACCGCGCGGAACTCGAACTTGTTCCCGGTGAAGGCGAACGGCGAGGTGCGGTTGCGGTCGGTGTTGTCCTTGGAGACCGAGGGCAGCTTGGCGACGCCCATCTCGAGCACGAAGTGCTCGGGATCCTTGCCCG
>CAIXRL010000166.1 GCA_903921835.1 Candidatus Eiseniibacteriota bacterium
ACCGCGTGGCCGAGCAGCGCCTGCGCCCGGACCAACTCCTCGTGCTCGGCCGGCGTGATGGTCAGCCGCACGTCGTACTCGCCCGTGGCCGAGGGCGACACCCGGCCGCGACGCGGGAGCTCCATCTGCGCTTGACGCTGCCCGGACGCGGTGCAATCGCCCGACACGCCGTTGCAATGGTTTAGGTGCGATATCACATGCCCCGGGGCATGCTGGCATGACGTGGGCTCCACAAGTAACTCCCCGACGGGTTTGGCCAGCGCCGCTGCGGAAGGGTTCGAACGCGCCGCCAGCAACCGGCTAATCTCGTCCCTGCTCTGGAACGCCGACGCTGCCAGGAGTTCGGCCGCCGTCTCCGGCTCCAGGTGCGGCGCGAGCACCGCAGCGGTGGCCACGCTCAGCCGGCCGTCCGCGAGACACTCGAAAACCTCCGGGAAGCGCAGCGCCGCCTTGGCGACCTGGATGCGCCGCAGCGCCCTGCCCTCGGACATGTGCAGGCGACCCATGCAGTAGTTGCGCATGCAGGAGTAGCCGGCGGCGAGGTAGTCCTTCCGGTGGTCGAGCACCGCAATCAGGGCAATGCCCTCGGCGACGCGGGACTTCTCCTCGAGGTCGATCGCGTCGAGGTTGCGCATGGCGACTTCGGGCGGGAGGTGCATCCGCGAGTAACGGCGCATGGGTGCTGCTCCGCGGGGGCGGATTCGCGCGGGGGACGCACTCGCTTTGTATCACGCGTGTTCGCGGCGCCCGTGTGGGCGCTGCCGCTGCGCGAATCGCGCTGCGGCGACAACACGTGCGAGGGGACCGCCGAACGCGGCCGCACGGGCGGCTGGCGCGCGCTCGAGCGCAGGCGCATGGGCGGCTCGCGGGCGCGTGCAGGGGCACCGCGCAAGCCTGTCAAGCGAAACCTTCGGTCCAGCCCGGGTGCGTCTTCACGATTCAGGCGCTGATGCCGAATCGTGGAAAGTCATTTAGGAAGAAAACCGATACGGCGGCCGCGAGCGCCGCGGCGCCAACCCGCTCCATCGCTCAGCCCGCCGCGGTCGCCTCCGCCCACGTGAGCGAGTCCACGTAGGCGCGGTCGAGCGCGCTGTCGTCCACGGGGCACGTCAGCTTCGCCGCGTCCACGCTGGGCCAGTCGCCGCTCTGGTACGCGGTGACCAGCCTGAGCGCCGGTCCGAGCGGGTTCTCGCCCGCGGTGAGCGCGACGCGAACGCGCTCGGGGATCGCCAGGCCCGCGAGCACCTCCGCGAGCGGGCGGCCGACCATCGTGTCCACGAGCGAGAGCATGCCGCCCAGGAACAGCTCGCCGCCGTGCTCCCTGAGGCCGCTGTCGGGCGCGATGCCCTCGGCGAAGCGCGCGCGGGAGAGCGCGGTGAGCGAGAGTTCGTGTGGTTTGTCGTCGGCCAGCGACAGCAGGCCCATCATCATGGCCCACTGGCGCAGGGGTCTGAGCCCGATCACGTTGAGCGCGTGGCTCAGCGAGCCGATCTCGTGCCGCCAGCCGAATGCGGCGGAGTTGAGGTAGCGCAGCAGCCGCACGGTGAGCGCGGGATCCTGGCGGAAGATGTCCTCGAGCTTCTCGAACGACGCCTCGTCGCGGCTGACCTCGGAGAGGAAGCGCAACGCGCTCAGCTTGGAGGGCGTCAGGTCGCGCGTCTGGATCATCTGCGGTTTGCAGAAGAAGTAGCCCTGGAAGAGGTGGTAGCCCGCGTTGAGCGCGGCGCGGTGCTCCTCGTGCGTCTCGACCTTCTCGGCGAGCAGGATGAGCTTGCGCCGGTGCAGCGGATCGAGCGCGCGCGCGTTGCAGCAGTTCTTCGCGAGCTTGAAGTCCACCTTCACCATGTCCACCACGTCGAGCAGCGGTTCGGATCCGGGCGCGAAGGTGTAGTCGTCCAGGGCGAGCCGGTACCCCTCCGCGCGGATCGCCTGGCAGGCGTCGAGCACTTCGCGATCGGGCTCGATGGTCTCCAGCAGTTCCACCACCGCGCGCTCGGGCGGCAGCATGCGGTGGTAGCCGCCGAGCAGCGCGCGGCGCGTCAGGTTCACGAACGCGCGCCGGTCCCCGACGAGCGCGTCGAGTCCGAACGCGGCGGCGCTCTGCTCGATCGTGGCGGCCGACGCCATCTCGACGTCGGGGCAGTCGAAGCGGTTCTCGGGTCCGCCCCGGAACAGGATCTCGTAGCCCTCGAGCTTCGAATCGCGGCCCAGGATGGGCTGGCGCGCGGCGTACAGCGTACGCGTGGCGGAGGATGGCGCCGCGGCGGAGAGGACGGCGGCCTCCGCGGCGGGCACGGGCGCGGAGTCGGGCGTCGAAGCGGGGCGCTGCCAGGGCATGCGGAACATGAACGCTCGCGCGGACCGCAGGTCGTGGGATCGTGCGATCCGGGGCATGCCGTCGCGGGCCCGAACGGCGCGTCCGGGCCGTCGCGCCTTCCCTCGCGCCCGGGCCCGGACGTGGTATCGGACGATTTCGCGGGCAACTTGAGCCGCGGATCGATTGCGGAAGCGGGCCGCCTCCCGCGCCTGCCCTCGAGCCCGCGCCTCGGCCTGCGTCTCGGCACGCGCCTCGGCACCCGCCGCGGCCTTGACCCTCGCTTCGGCAGCCGCGTACGCTCAACACGGATCGCGCATTCCGATACGTCGCCAGCCCCTCCGGCTCGAGGAACCTTCCGCATGGCAGAGCGCAAGCCCGCTTCGAAGTCACGCGCCGCGTCCCGGCCGCGCCCCGAGCGTACGCCGCCCCGCACCGGTCGCGCACCCGCCGCCGCGCGCAGGCGTGCCG
>CAIXRL010000167.1 GCA_903921835.1 Candidatus Eiseniibacteriota bacterium
CCACCGTTCGCCACCGCGGCCCGCGGCGCCGGGGGGGCGCCGCCCGCGGCGGCGGCGCAGAGCGCGAGCGCGGCGCAGGCTGCGATGCCCTTCCACGCGAACGCACCTCCCGCCCTCGCGGTCCGGCCGCGGGATGCGGGGTTGGACGACCTGCTGGCAGAGTGATTCATCGGGAGTCCCACTGTTCCTCCGGAGCGCCGGCCGGGATATCGGTGGGCGCGCTGGGGCGGCGAATCAGGGCAACGGCCGCATCCGGGCCGCTGCAAGAATGGAGTACCAGTCCTCCCGGCTGAGCTCGAGAGTGTCCGCGCGCGCCGCGTCCCGGATCCGGTCCGGGTTCGCGCTGCCCACGATCGGGATGATGTGCGAGGGATGCCGGAGCAGCCAGGCGAGCGAAACGACCGTGCGACTGACGCCGAACTGCCGCGCCTTCCCGTCGAGCACGCCGAGCAGCGCGCGCAGGCCCGCGGCGTGTGGGTGACCGGGATCCACGCTTCCCGCATCGCCGAACAGGCCCCCCGCCAGCGGGCTCCACGAGGCGGGCGTGATGCCGTCCTGGAGGCACTGGTCGAGCGTGCCGTCCTCGAAGCAATCCAGGCGCCCGAGGTGGATCTCCACCTGGTGGACGATGAGCGGCATGGGGCACGCGCGCTGGACCATCGCGAGCTGGGAGGGCCGGAAGTTGCTCACACCGAAGTGGAGGACCTTGCCCTGCTGCTGCAGTGCGCTGAACGCGGCCGCGATCTCAGCGGGATCGGCGAGATAGTCCGGGCGGTGCAGCATGTAAAGGTCGATGTGGTCGGTGCCGAGGCGCTCGAGGGAGTCCCCGCAGGACCGCAGGATGTGCTCCCTCGAAAAGTCCCAGCGGTGCGGCGCCGAGTCGTCGGGTTCTCCCCGCCAGCGGATGCCGCACTTGCTGGCGACCAGGACGCGGTCCCGCATGCCCGCGACCTCCCGGAGCACCCGCCCGAAGATCTCCTCGCAGACACCGTTGCCGTAGATGTCGGCGTGGTCGAAGTGCGTGTAGCCCGCCTCCCAGGCGGCGAGGATGGCGCCCCTGGCGGCCGCCTCCTGCCCGGGCGTCAACCGGTGGCGCTCCTGCCCCGCGTTGATGCGCATGCAGCCGTACGCCAGGCGCGAGGAAACCAGCGTGCTCTTTCCGAGCGCCTGTGTTCTCAAGATCCCTCCCCGGGCACGGGTCGGCGTGCCGATGCGAAGTGGACGGCCGGAGCGCTGATCAGCCCGAGCGTACTCCGCGCGACCGACGCGGCATAGTCAAGCCGACAGGGCGCGCGGCGGACAGGCACAGCACAGCGCTCGAGGTCAGTGCCCTGCGCGCCGGCATGTACTTCGTGTGCAGGTGCGCTGCGGGCGTGGACCTGACGCGGGGCTTTGCCGTCCGTGCCGGCTGAAGCGCGGAGCGGCGCCCCCCCCGAGGCCCCAAACGAAGAACCGGCCCCGCGTGTGTGCGGGGCCGGTTCTCGCTCACCTGTGTCCTACCGGTACGTCGCCTTGATCGCACCCCACGACGTCCCGTGCGTCGGGCTCGGCAGGTACGGGCCGACGGTGACCGAACCGAACGGCGCCAGTTCGGTGATCCACACGTCCACACCCCTCACCTGGAAGCCGTACTGCACGTGACGAGCCGCGTCGTTGATCGTGGCCAGCGTGACCGAGAACGACCCGGAGGCGGGCAGCACGACGAACTGATCCACCGAGGACGAGAAGTCCGGGGCGAAGTCCCGGATGAACGCCCTCGCGACGTGAGCGGACGTCAGGCTGTTGGCCAGGACGGTTCCCGTGAACGTCACGGTCTGTCCGGAGAGGCCCACGGGCTCCACGTACGTGTTGGCTTCCATGATCTTGTTTCCGGTGCATCCCGGCCCGCCGGACGGGGTGTACCAGTAGGAGTTCGGATCGCCGATCGTGTTCGGCCCCAGCGTCAGATTGTTGCCGGCGAAGACGGCCGTATTGTCGACCAGTCCCCAAACCGAGCCGAACTGGTAGCCACCACCGAGGTCGAACACGTTCATGTAGCCCACGTACGGATCGGCTCCATTGACCGTGATGGTAACAGCCTGGGCGATCCCCGCGCTCATCGCGCAAGCCAGCAGCGCTCCGAGAACCACACCCTTGAGCTTCATAGTCCCATTGTTCATTGCCGATTCCTCCTCTTCGGATGAGGGGGCCGAGGCCCCGGTTGGCCACACTCCTCTGCGCATCATGAGGAACGCGGCAGCGGTGCGAAAGCACTTCTTCGGCGAAGCAGTCCTCCTGCAGCAAGAACATCAGGAGCCGGAAGCCGGAAACCGGCAGCGCGAGCAACGCCGCGGATTCCCTGCTGCCTGACTTGACCCATCGTAGACTATGTTCGCAGCGCGAACAAAGTCTTTTTTTTGGGATTGTTGCGCCCCGATTGGGATGAGCCGCCCAGGACATTTCCGTCGGGGCTGCCGGCGAGGGCGCAATCGCGGCATGCATGCCGCGGCAGCGGCCCGAGGACGTCACCCCCTCACACCCTGGCCCCGCGAAACGCGTCTTCCTCGTGCTCCCGCGGCCCCGCAGTTCGGGTGGATACCGCAACGGTTTCCTGTAGCCAAACATGCCCCGCTGGCGGCCTCGATCGGGACTGTGGACGCTCGGGACCACCCAAGTTCGCCCCTCCCCCCGGCGGGCCCGGCGCAAACCCCACAGCATGCAAGCCCGGGAACCGGGTCGTCCCTGTCGGCCGTGACGCCGGAACGGCAGGGCCTCAGGAGACCGGCGCCATCCGCTTCGCCTCTTCACGCGACGCAGGCTCACCCCGCCCCGCGGCCCCTACCTCAGCCGCACCACCGCGACCGACTTCACGGTGTCTCCGACCCGCAACCGGACGAAGTACCGCCCGGGGCGCGCAGCTCGCCCCGAGGCATCGGTTCCATTCCAATCGATGTCGTGGCGGCCCGCGGGGCGGATCGACCTCGCGAGCGTGCGCACCCGCCGGCCCGACGCGTCGAACACGCCGAGGTCGACCTCGGCGGCGACCGGCAGCTCGAAGCCGATCCGCGTGCTCACACGGAACGGATTCGGAGCGCCCGCGAACAACGTGACCAAGGGCGGCGTGGCACCGGCTGCGGGGCCCACGGTCGTGCCCGCGGGGCTCGTCTCGAGCACCAGCACCCAGCCGCCGTCGCCGTCACCATTGACACCGGGCGGCGTGAAGTCCCGCGCTCCCGAGTTCGCGAACGGCGATCCCGCGATCGCGGTGTACGCGCCGGTACTGGGGTCGAACCAGCGCGCGGCCGCCGGCGCGCTCAACCGCGACAGGTCGACGGTGAACGTGCGCAAGATCGGCGTGTAGACGACGACCAGGGTCCCGTCCGTCGTGCGCGCCGCGGTCAGGAAGTCGTTGCTGGCGACGTAGCCGGTGCTGGAGTACGTGCCGAAGCCCGCAGTGACGACGGCGTGCGCCGTGTCGGGCACCAGGGTGTACCACGCGCGCGGTGCGAAGAACGCCCGCATGATGTTCATCTGGATCGCACCCGGCGTGTCGAGATGCGCCTGCCAGCCGGCCAGGAATGGCCACGTGTAGTGATTGCCGTACATCTGGCCGGCCGCACCCGATGTCATCGTCCAGTACTCCTGCTTCCGCAGGATCGGTGCCGTCGTCACGGGCCCCTCCAGGGCCTCGAACTCATAGTTGGCCTCGACCATGAAATTGGGCAGGAAGCCCGCTCGCGCGTAGTCCGCGCGCACCCGGGCGTACGTCGGGTAGTAGGTGTAGGTCGCATTCAGTCCGATGATGGACGTCCAGCTCGTGTCGTCGAGAGAACTGCTGTCGACGTAGTCGAGTTCGACGGTCTGCAGGTGGCGCGTGTCGTTGTCGAGGATGCCCAGCGCGACCTGGCGCACGACGGCATCGTTCGCGGCGGTGCGCCAGCTCTGAAAATCGTTCCCGCTCATCCAGACGATGTTGTCGAAAGCGCGGTAGCGGTTCCCGAGGTACTGGCCGTAGGTCCGGCACCGCGTCGTGCCGTTGTCGAGCAGGGTCGTGAGGAAGCCGCCGGTCTCGATCGGATCGAGCAGAACCTGAAGCCCGTGCTGCGCCGCCAGCGTGAGCACGCGATCGACGTGCGCGAAGTACGCCTCATTGGGCGCGGTCAGGTCGTAGGAAGTGGTCACAGGGACCGTGCCGGTGAACGGCAGCGTGCCGTCGAGCAGGCTCGAGTTGGCCCGGCCTCCGGTGTACGTCGTGCAGAGGAGCTCGATCCAGACCGTGTTGAATCCGTGCGAGCTGCGGTCCGCGAGAAAGCTGTCCGCAGCCGCTTCGGAGAGGTTGACGACCAGCGAGTGCGGCGAGTCACCCACGAGCAGGAAGGGCGCGTTGTTCTGATCGACAAGGTACCGGCCGTTCGCGCTCTTCTTCAGCGGATACGCGGTCGTGGCCAGGGCGGCAACGACGCCGACCAGGGCCGCGAACGACGCGATGGCGAGCGTGAAGCCAAATCGCGGGGCGGAGACTCGGCGAGGGGCATTCACTGGATTGATAAGGATACGCCTCGCCTATGCTCGGGGGAAAGCGGCCCGCCCATCCTTGTGGAGTCCCCGGCTGCGCGGGGGGATTCCGTGCCCCCTCTCGCCCCGGCCACTGGACCCACCGGGACGCAATCCCCGCACGCTGCGTGGCGACTGCATGCCGCGCCCTGGCGTTTCGGGCGAACTCGACCGCCATGGGTGCCGCCGAACAGCCTGGCTTCCTACGTCCGCTTCGCCCTCGAGTCCACCTCCCGATTTCGCGCCCGGCGGTCCCACGTGACCACGAACGGCAGCGGCGGGCGGACCGGGAAGTCCTTCGCGGTGGCGACGCGGCCGTGCAGGAGCAGTCCGGCAGGCTGGTGGTACGTGCGAAGGCCCCAGTCGGCGAGCGGCAGCCCGAAGAAGACCGGAGACGGCTTCGTTCGAGCCGACGTTGGCGGGATGGCAGTGGTGGAAGCCGTACAGGCGCCGCCATGGCCAGCCGAACCGCGGATGCACGTTGGCGCGCTCCCACCACGAGTACGGCAGGTGCTCGATGGCGTGCAGCGTCTCGTAGCCGATCATGGCCCAGGGGCTCACGGCGACCTGGCGCGCCCACGTGGCCGGGGCGAGCAAGCGGATGGCTAGCCCGGATCATTCATGAACCGCGAGCCGAGAGTGCGAGATGCGCCTCAGCCGCAAGAAGATCGGCCGGCCGGACCCACCTTCGGTGGGTACCCCGGAACCGTGTTGTCCACACGATGAGGACAGCGGCCGGTCGAGCTTCGCAGCGGAGGACGCGCAGATCGCGCTCGTAGGCCGCGGGCTCATGA
>CAIXRL010000168.1 GCA_903921835.1 Candidatus Eiseniibacteriota bacterium
ATGGTAGCTGGTGGTGTAAAGGAGCAGGCTGGGCAGTGCTTGAAGAACATCAAGGCGATCATAGAAAGTGTCGACCACGTCATGGATGATGTGGTAAAAGTGAATGTCTTCCTCAAAGATATTGCAGATAGTGGAACTGTAGACGAAGTCTACACAAAATTCTTCCCAGGCGGTATTCCTGCACGAAGAACAATCGGCGTATCCGCTTTGCCCAAGAACGCCTTAGTCCAGATCGATGTGGTTCTATCCAACGCTGAAAGTACATCTCCAAGAGCGTAACTGGTATTTGGCCGCGAACCCGAAAGATGAGCGCGGCTCGCTCGTCGCCGGCGTGGCTGGCCAGATAGCAGCGCCCGACTCGCAATTGAAAGTAGCGCGGCGGCTGTGCATGAAAACAGCGGAGGGTGTTCGGGTACGAACACTCTCCGCTGTTTTCATGCACAGGCCCTGCCCTGCGTAGCATTGAGCAAGCCCCTCGCTGGCTTCATTCCTTTGTCCGACAGGAAGAGTGTACCTTCGGCCTACATCATCGACGATCGAATCCGCGAGATCGCCCGATTCGGCCGTCGCGGACCATCCCCGAATGCGATTGCGGGGATCGTGCGTGGGCCCCGGCTGTGATCGACCCGCCGGCTCTGCTTCCCGGGGCCCGGCCACCCTGGTGACACCTGCGAGCTGGTGGTGCGACCGCCGCAGGCGGTCACCGCCGCCGGGCCTTTGCTCCGCGCGCCTCACGCGGGATGGCCGACTCATCGGCGAGCGCCGCGTGATCGTGCCCCAGTAGCGCTGGTCGGTGACCTGGTGACCGCGGGTGCACACGAGACGCCCTGGGACCTGGGCGGCGGCTCCGGGCGCCGGGTGCACGCAGGCATCTACCTGGTCGAGTTGCGGGCAGGCGCGCAGCGGACGACGACACGGGTCGCCGTGTTGTGGTAGTAGGTGCACGTCGCCGGGTACTCGAGTTGTGCGCGATATGCTCGGTGAGAAGGCGAGCGCCTGTGCGGCCGGGGCGCGGCGGGGACGGATGTTCGGGGCGCGATTTCCGTCCTTGACGCGATTCCGCGGACACTCGCCGCCAGGCCGAGAGCTTCTCCGCCACCCTGCGTCAGCGCGCTGTGCATTCGCGTGCGCACGCCAGCGCGCTCCATCGCCGCGAAGTTCTCGCGACGCGTGTCTTCATGCGGCGTGCGGGCAAGCGTGGCGCCCGAAACAGCACATGATATGAAGTGAGCGCAGCCCCCGCGATTCGCCCCCGCTGTGGACGAACGCCATGCGCACGCGACACTCGCTCGTTTCGATTCCGGATCACGAGGTGGTAGCCGAAACGCGCGCCATCCTCCGCGCCCGCTGCGAGAATACGGCGGACCTGCTCGATCACCTCGCCGAGATCGACGAGCGCCGGCTCTTCCTGCCGGCCGCCTATACGTCCATGTACGCATACTGCATCGGCGAGCTGGGCATGTCGGAAGACTCGGCGGCCAAGACGACGCAGGCAATCCGGTGTCGGTTTTCAGAACCATGGGACCCCGGATTTGCAGAACCATTCCCCCCCGGATCCCTCACCGCGTGACGGGTGGAACGTCGTCTATGCAGCCTCCTGTTGTCCAGACCCGAGCTTGGGCTTGAGCCGTGGCCGGTACG
>CAIXRL010000169.1 GCA_903921835.1 Candidatus Eiseniibacteriota bacterium
CGCGCCTTGCCGGCCGGGCACAGCGGCCACCTTTGTGCGCAAGCGACTCCTGGGACGGGACACTAGTGTAGGCGAATCACGCCGTACCCGCGAAGGATGCCCAGCGTGACCACCACGGCCTCCACGGCGCCGGCGAGGGCGAAGCTCCGGCGGGCGCTCCGCGTCGGGGAGAGCAGCGCGAACAGTCCGTCGAACGCCACCGCGGCGACCGCGAGGAACATGCGCATCAGCGCGAGGAACGTGAGGACGACGCCGGGCGAGAGTCCCCACGGGTGCAGCGAGGCCAGCGCCACCACGACGACCGCGACGGGACCGGTGACCGCGAAGGTCACGGCCGCCCGCGGCGCGCGGGCCCAGAACCGCGGAAACGCGCGCAGGAAGTAGAGCCAGAAACCGGTCGGCACGAGTGCGACCAGGAAGAACACGGCCGCCCACAGGAACGCGTCGCCGGCAGCGTACATTCCGCCCGAGGCCTGCGAGTCGGGTCCCTGCGTGTTCAGCCAGCGGATGTGCTCGGCCACGCCCGCGACGACGAACGCCGCCACGTAGCCACCCAGGACGATGCCGACCTTCGCGACGCGATTCATGGTGCGTGCCTCCACAGGTCCCCGTGCCCGTTGTCCGAAGCGCGCGCGGTCCCGGGCCGCGCGGAGGCTCCCATCATGCAGGACCGGCGCCCCGCTGCGCGAACGCGATCACGTGCCCGTCCGGATCCAGCGCGTACGCCACGTCGTCACCCCAGCCGCGGCGCGCGAGCGCGCTCAGCTCGGTGGCGCCCGCGGCGAGCGCGCGGGCGTGGTACGCGCCGGCGTCGGAGACGCGCAGGTAGAGCTCGGCGCGTGGAATGCCGCGTGCGCGCGACGGATCCGGCAGGCGCTCGCCCAGCAGGCGGCGGATGCCGCCTTCGGACATCAGGCCCAGCACCGCGCCTGAGCCCAGCGTGAGCTCGGTCATGCCGGGCACGTCGAGCGTGGGCGCTGTGCCCAGCACTCGGGCGTAGAACGCGGTGCTCGCGGCCTGGTCGGCCACGTACAGGATGAAGTGAGCCGTGCTCACCCCCGGCGCCGGGTCAGCGCTGGCCACTCAGTAACCCTGCCCATCCGTCTGCGCCAGCTTCTCGCGCCACAGCCCCTCGAGCGTCCGCAGATCATCCTGCGGCGCGTAGCCGGGTTCCTCTGGCGGCGTCAGCAGGTCGAGCGTCTCGAACGCGAAGGCCTCCGCGCCGAGTTCCCTCCAGTCGCGCTGCAGCTCCGGGTTCGGGTGGGAGCCGGCGTCGAGCTGAAAGCGCTGGCGGTTGAGCATCGCGGGCACGTCCGCGCTCGCGCCCAGCAGCCAGCGCCCGCTGCGGGTGTTGCGCACGCGGAACACACCCATGGGGCGCCGCGTCTCCTTGTACTGGCGCTGCAGCTCCTTGCGATTCATGCCGGCCCTCCGGACTTCAGTTCAGACGGAGTAGTTCAACACCGCGACCAGGTGGCAGGCCGTGCCCGCGAGCACCGCGAGGTGCCAGAGAAAGTGCGCATAGCGCAGCCGCGGCGCGGCGTAGAACGCGACGCCCGCGGTGTAGGCCACGCCGCCCGCGGCCAGCCAGAATAGCCCCCAGTGCGGCATGTACAGCCACAGCGGGCGGATCGCGATCACGACCATCCAGCCCATCAGCAAGTACACGGCGGTCGAGAGCCTGGGAAAGCGCATCCCCAGCGTGGACTTGAGCACCACGCCCGTCACCGCCAGCACCCAGATCACGCCGAGCAGCGACCAGCCCCACGGCCCGCGCAGCACACCGAGCGTGAACGGCGTGTACGTGCCGGCGATGAGCAGGTAGATCGCCGAGTGATCGAGCACGCGGAACACGCGCTTCGCCCCGGCGTGCCGCAGCGCGTGGTAGAGCGTCGAGGACAGGTAGAGCAGCGCCAGCGTCGCGCCGAACACGCTCGCCCCCACGACCGCGGCGGTGCCGTGCGGCAGCGCCCGCAGCACGAGCAGCGGCAGCGCGATCAGCGCCATCAGGAAACCGGCCCCGTGGCTCACGCTGTTGGCGATCTCCTCGCCCGTGGACTGCGGGCGGTGGGAACTGCGGTTCTGCGAAGGCACCTTGGGAGATGGAAGTGTCGATGTCATCGGGAGAGCGATCTCGCGTGTTCTGGGGGAGCGTGACCGGCAACGGCGGTGCATCCGTTCAAGCCCAACCGGGCCCGAGGACTCAGTTTACCACCGTGCGCGAGAAGGCCCGGGGCGATCCGGACCGCCATCAACGCTCCACGCGGGCGATGCGAAACCCGATGCACGGCGCGAGACTGGCCGTCCACGCTCCCTCACGCCAGCCGGAACTCGCGCGAGCCATGCGAAATGACACCGTTACCGCCTCGGCGGAATCCGCCCACGAGCCTCCACGCAGCACGCGCCCGGCGTTCCTTGCGTCCCTCGCGCCAGGCCCGTCCGTCGCTCTGGCCGCGGCGAGAGCTTCCGGCACCGGCACACCGGCATAGGCCAGCGCGTCGTACCGGTCCGCGGTCCACTCCCATACCGACCCGCACATCGCGTAGAGGCCGTAGCCGTTCGGCGGGAACGTGCGGCTCGGCAGGATCGAGAACTCGTCGAACCGTCCGAAATCGCAACACGCACCGGTCGGCGGCCCGCCGCCCCAGGCGTAGCGACGGCCGACCAGTCCTCCGCGTGCGGCCTTCTCCCACTCCGCCTCGGTTGGGAGCCGGAACTGCGCCGCGGCCGACGAGAGTTTCCCGCAAAGCTCCTCGGCCTCCTGCCACGCGACCGCCACCATGGGTTTCCCGGCGTATGTATAGGGAGAGTCGTCCAGCCGGGCCGGAGTTCCGAAGATCACCGGCCCGGCGGCCTTCGCCGCACCGCTGCCCTCCGGGCGCCTCGGAGCGTGGGCGTACCAGTGGACGGCGCGCTGCGTCTTGTCCTCGCAGTACTGCAATCGGATCTTGTTCGCCTCAAGCAGGTGGAAGGGCTCGTCCCCCCCTTCGGGCGAACGTCCGTCCCCGGGCGGGTAGCCGCCCTCGGCCCACCCCATGAGCCGGATGTAGTCGGCCCAGGACACCGTCGTCTCCGAGAGCCAGAACCCGTTCAGGCTCACGTCGTGCGCGGGGCGCTCGTCCGTATCGCCGTCGTCGGATCCCATTCGGAAGGAGCCTGCCGGGATGTAGCGGAACACCAGCCCTTGCTCGCGCACCGCGAGACGGTCGAGCAGTTCGGCGCGGCGATCCGCGAGCACGTGATCGTGCGGCGCCACACCGCAGGCGCGGTCGAGTTCGGCGGCTTCGTCGTGCAGAGCGCTCATGGGACCTCGACGTTGCTCTGGGGGTGGACCCGGCCGCGGCCAACGTGGTCGTCGAACCAGGGATCGCGCCCATGCACCGAGCCGGTATCAGCGAGCGCCCGCGCGCGGCACCCACCGCAGAACGCCTCGCCTTCGGCCGCACGCAGGCGGGTGAACACGTGTGATCGGTTCCAGATCACCTCGAACGGTTCGCGGCGCAGGCTGCCCGCGGCGTGCGCGGGACCGAGGAAGCTGCACGGGCTGACCTCACCGTCCACCGAGATCGAGCACACGAGGCTGCCCGCGCCGCAGCCCGCGTTGAGCGTGACATGGGACTGACGACCGCCGCGAAGCCGCGGGCTGAACGGATCGGACTCGTGCAGGTCGCCGGTGAGCCGTTCGAGTGCACCCGAGTACTGGCCGTAGCTCGGCATGAGCTCGGGGTGGCGGGAGGCCGTGCCAACCGGATACAGCGGACGGAACACGGCCGCGTGCGCACCCCATTCGCGCGCAAGCGCCGCACAGGCCGTTACCTCGCCCGCGGAACGCGAGGTCATCGTGAACGCGAGCGTGAAGCGCGCGTGCCGGACCAGGAGCGCAACCCGGTCGCGCACGCGATCGAACGTGCCGGCACCGCGGATCGCGTCGTTACTCGTCGCGGTGGCGCCCTCGAGACTCACGTTCAGCCACACGAAGTCGCGCCGTCCGAACTCGCGCGCGATCTCCTCCGTGAGCAGCAGGCCGTTCGTGGTGACGCATAAACTCAGCCCGCGCGCAGTGGCGGCGTCGATGATCTCGAACAGGTCGCGCCGCAGCAGCGGTTCGCCGCCCGTCAGCCCGAGCCGGAACGAACCCAGCCGCGCGAGCGTGGAGAAGAGCGAATCCAGTTCCACAAGCGTGAGCGGCGCGTGCCGATCCGCCAGTTCCCCGGCGAAACAATGCGCGCACCGGAGGTTGCAGGCGTCGGACACCTGAAGGTGCACGGCGAGCGGGCCGGCGAGGTGGTCGGGCGGCGGTGTGAGATCGACGACCTCCGCTGCGAGATGGCCGTCGAGATCGAAGAAACCCCGCTCGGCGAAGTACGCATGGAAAGCGGGCGCGTCCGCCCCCGCGTCGGGATCGGCAAGCAGCCGGCGCAGCATCGCCGTCGACCCGGCGTCGAACGGCAGGTAGCGCGACGTGCGCCGGTCGAACACCAGTGAGCCGAAAAACTGCGGGACCAGGGCGAGCGGCGCTCTCATGATGGAAGAGGGGCCGCCACCTCGAACGTGGTGCGAATCCGTACGGCCGCGGCAGGGGGCGCGGGCGGGTGCTCCCGCAGGGCGGCGAGCCAGCGCCCGAGGGCTCCGCCGCGTGCCCCCTGCGGCGCGTCCGTGCGCTCCGCCGGCATGCCGAGCGGCTGCGCGCCAAGCCTCGTCAACGCGTCGAAGCGGTTCCAACTGCCCCACCCGGACTTCCGGTCGGGAGTGTCCATCGGCGACTGGACCATCGGAACCCAGCCGGACGGGTCGTCGTCGCACACCCGCCACCCGTCGTCCGGCGCTGGAGAAGTATTGAAGACCCAGGCCCCGCCCGGAAGCGAGAGCAGCACCCGGGCCCTGCCTGCCTCGTCCCCGGGCGTGGGATCGTACGTGGCGGAGAACGTGACCAGCCCCTGCCCCGGGAGGGACGCTTCGAGCTCGATCGCGAGCACGTGATGGCCAGGCGCTACGAGCGGGCGGGACGACGCGAGCGCGGCCCCGTCGAGGAAGATGCGACTCGGGCCCGGGATGTACGCGCGGAAGAGTACCGGCACGCCCGCGCGTGGATCGTACCAGCGCAGGACGACGCCGCCGCACCCGGCCGGCACCTCGCAGTGGCCGTGCTCTTCGAGGTGAAGGTGCGTGGAGTGCCTGGAGAACCGGACGAGCGAGTTCAGCTTCAGGCTGTCCTCGGACACGAGATCCCTCCTGTCGCCGGACCGTCTCCGCGTCGACCTCGAGCCCGCGGACGCCAGCGAAACTAGCCCGGAGTATTCATGAGCCCGCGGCCTGCGAGCGCGATCTGCGCGTCATCCGCTGCGAAGCTCGACCGGCCGCTGTCCTCATCGTGTCTGCAACACGGTTCCGGCGCGGCCGGCC
>CAIXRL010000170.1 GCA_903921835.1 Candidatus Eiseniibacteriota bacterium
TCGGTGACCTGGGATGGACTGGACGACGGCAATGCGGTAGCGGCGGCGGGCGTGTACTACGTGCGCCTCACGACGGATCGCGGGCAGTTCTCTCGCAGGATCGTCTGTATACGGTAGCTTTGTGAACCGGACGGGCGGCCGGCGGAGAGTTTTCCGTGGGTCGCCCGGGCCGGGCGTGTCGGGGAGTTGGGACAAGGAAGTGTTGGATCTGGCGGAAGGTGTGGGGCCTGCAGCGGACCGACCTGTTTGATGTCCGTGGTCAGATGGTTCGCGGCTTCACTGGCAGGGTGACGTATCTGAGATAGACCGTTTGGGGCATCGATCCCCGGGGAGAGAATCATGGCATACTGTGCATCGTCCGCGGAAATAGCACGCCGCTCAGCGGGTGTCCTCGTGAGCGTATTCGTTGTCGCACTCTCCCTGATTCCGGCTTTGGGCTGGACTCCGGCCTGGGCGCAGAAACCCGAACCGGCCGGCTGGTACGCGGGCGACATGCATGTTCACCGGAGTTGCGGTGGCGCCCCGGTCTCCGTGCAGAGCATCTACGACACCATGGTCGCGAAGGACATCGCCGTCGTCTCGCTGCTGGCGGACATGGGCAACGGCGAGGTGCAGAACGCCGTCACCGACCTGCCGCTGGTGAACGGACAGGATGATCCAGTTTCGACGTCGGGCCGGATTGTTCATTGGGACGCGGAGTGGCACTGGGACGCCACGTATACCGGGTACGCGCACCAGGCGTTGGGCGGGCATCTGGTCAACCTCGGCCTCACCGGGGCGCAGCAGGTCTGGGACGAGTACACGTACCCGATCCTCGCCTCGACGAGGCAGCAGGGGGGGATCTCCGGGTTCGCGCACATGCAGTACCTGGGTGACGAGATCCCGCAGAGTCTGAACTGCTGCCTCCCGATCGAGTACCCGGTTGAGGTGGCGTTGGGGACTGCGGACTACATTTCCGAGGACGTGAGCGGCGGCGAGACAGCGATCCAGGCTTACTACCGCTTGCTCAACTGCGGTTTCCGGCCCGGCTTTGCGGCGGGCTCGGACTATCCGTGCGGGTCGGTTCTAGGCAACCTCCTGACCTTCTCGCAGGTTTCCGGGGGGACGCTGAGCTACCGCGGGTGGATCGATGCCATCGCCCGGGGCCGCACGGTCGTGACCCGCGTGGGCCATGGCGACTTTCTGGCGCTGAGCGTCAATACCACCGCCACGCCCGGCGATGAGATCCAGTTGACCGAAGCCGGGGATGTGCCGGTGTCGGTCCAGTGGACCTCGGACCGGGGTGTCGAACGGACGATGGAGCTTGTGCAGAACGGTGTCGTGGTGGCGACCCAGGTGGCCACACCCGGAACCGGCGCTCCCGGCAGCCTCACGGCGACGGTGAATTTCGCGAAAAGCGGTTGGCTCTGTGCGCGCGTGATGGATGGTGGCAGCCACGACGTGCACACCGCCGCGGTCTTCGTCACGGTGTCCGGCGCCCCGGTGCGGGCGAGTGCGACGGACGCGCAGTTCTATGTCGACTGGATGGATAACCTGATCACCAAGACATCGTCGGGCGGCGCCTGGAACGCCTTCTTCACGGAGGATCTGGCCGCGGCACAGGCGCGCTACCAGACGGCGAAGGCCATTTATCAACAGATCGCCGCCGGCGCGGACGTCACGCCATTCGTGGTCTCGCACGTGCCGGCGAGCGGCGCGACGTCGGTGTCGATCGGTTCGAGCGTGACTGCCACGTTCAGCGAGGCGCTGGACCCGGCCACCGTCTCGGGTGCCACGTTCCTGCTGGTCGATGCGTCGGAGAACCCCGTGGCCGCCGCGCTGAGCTACGACGCGGGCGCGCACACGGCGACTTTGACGCCATCGAGCGCGCTGGCCTACTCCACGACCTACACGGCGACGCTCAAGGGTGGCTCCACCGACCCGCGGATCAAGGATTCGGCGGGAACCGCGCTCGCGGCGGACGTGTCCTGGTCGTTCTCCACCGAGGCGCCGGATGTGACGCCTCCCACTGTGCTCTCGACCGTGCCTGCGTCGGGCGCCGGCGGGGTCGTGCCGTCCACCACGGTGACCGCCACGTTCAGCGAGGCGCTGGACCCGGCCATGGTGAATACGGGCACCTTCGAGTTACGCGACGCTGCGAGCGTTCTCGTATCGGCCACGGTATCCTACAACATCTCCTCGCACACCGTGACGCTCAGCCCGACCGCGCCGCTGGCGGCCGGGCCGTACACGGCGACGCTCAAGGGCGGCGCCACCGATCCGCGCATCAAGGACCCGGCCGGCAACGCGCTTGCGGCGGACTACGGCTGGTCGTTCACGGTGTCCGACTACAACTGCCCGTGCACCATCTGGAGTCCGTCCACGGTTCCTGGAACCATCGCGGATCCGGATGCCACCGCGCTCGAACTGGGGGTGAAGTTCCGTGCGGCTGTCGCCGGCTACGTCACCGGGGTCCGCTTCTACAAGGGCTCGACCAACACCGGAACGCACATCGGGAACCTTTGGAGCAGCACCGGCGCCCTGCTGGGCAGCGCGACGTTCACGGGGGAGACCGGTACAGGCTGGCAGGAAGTGTCGTTCGGCTCGCCGGTCGCGATTGCGGCCGGCGCCACCTACGTCGCCTCCTACCACACGAGCACCGGGCACTACTCTCAGGACACGAACTACTTTTCCTCGGCGGTCGACCATCCGCCTCTGCGAGCACTGGGTAACGGGGAGGCAGGACCGAACGGCGTGTACGCCGCCTCGGCCACGAGTGTGTTCCCGACCTCCGAGTACAGCTCCAGCAACTACTGGGTGGACGTGGTGTTCGCAACCTCGGTCGGGCCGGACGTGACCGCCCCTACGGTGGTCTCGCGCGTGCCGGCGAGCGGCGCGACGGCGGTGGCAGCGGGTTCGAGCGTGATCGCCACCTTCAACGAGGCGATCGACCCGGCCACGGTGGACGGCACGACGTTCGAGCTGCGCGATGCATCGAACGCGCTCGTGACCGCGAGTGTCGCCTACGACGCCGGCATGCGAACCGCGACTCTGGCCCCGGCCGGCGCGCTCGCCTACTCCGCCGTCTACACCGCCAATCTCAAGGGCGGCTCGACCGGCCCGCGCATCAAGGATGTGGCGGGGAACCCTCTGGCCGGGGACATCAGTTGGTCGTTCACCACGATGGATCCCCCTCCGCCGCCGCCGAGCGAGGGCCCCGGCGGGCCCATCCTGGTGATCAGCGCGGCGTCGAATCCGTTCAGCCGCTACTTCGTCGAGATCCTACGCGCCGAGGGGCTCAATGAGTTCATGGCGATGGACATCTCGCAGGTGACGCCGACGGCGCTGGCCGGCTATGACGTCGTGATCCTGGGGGAGATGGCGCTGACCTCGGGCCAGGTGACGATGCTCACCGACTGGACCGACGCGGGTGGGACTCTCGTGGCCATGCGGCCCGATGTGCAGCTCGCCGGGCTGTTCGGGATCACGCCGGCGACCGGCACGCTCGCCAACCAGTACCTTCTCGTGAACACCGCCTCGGGCCCGGGCCTGGGTATCGTTGCGCAGACGATTCAGTTCCACGGCACCGCCGACCTCTACACGCTGAACGGTGCCACCAGCCTCGCAACGCTCTACTCGAATGCGACGACCGCGACTACGAATCCGGCCGTCACCACGATCAACGTGGGCACGAACGGCGGGCAGGCGGTGGCGTTCGCCTACGACCTAGCGCGTTCGGTGGTCTACACACGCCAGGGCAACCCGGCGTGGGCGGGGCAGAAGCGCGACGGCAACATCGAGCCGATCCGCTCGGACGACCTCTTCTACGGTAACGCGTCGTTCGACCCGCAGCCCGACTGGGTGAATCTCGACAAGGTTGCGATCCCGCAGGCGGACGAGCAGCAGCGGCTGCTTGCGAACGTGATCACCCTCGGCAATTTGCACCGGATGCCGCTGCCGAGATTCTGGTACCTGCCGAAAGGGCTCAAGGCCGCGGTTGTCATGACCGGCGATAACCACGGCGACACCGGCATGCGGCCGCGTTTCGACGTCTACCTTTCCGAGAGCCCCGCCGGCTGCTCGGAGGAGGACTGGGAGTGCGTGCGCGCCACGGGCTACATGTTCGTGTCGGGCAACTTCCCGGACTCGGCGGCGGCGCGGTATGAATCGCACGGCTTCGAGTCTGCGCCGCACATCAACACGAATTGCGCTCGCGCCACGCCGGAGGAGTTCGAGAACTTCGTGTCCAACCAGGTGGCAAGTTTCAGGGCCTTCTACCCGAGCCTGGCGTCATCGCCGGTCACGAATCGGAACCATTGCATCGCCTGGAGCGACTGGAGTTCGGTGGCGGAAGTCCAGGCGGCGCATGGCATCCGGCTCGACACGAACTACTACTACTGGCCGTACGTCTGGTTCGGCGGCCGCATCGGGCACTTCACCGGGTCGGGCATGCCGATGCGATTCGCGAAGCTTGACGGCACCCTCATCGACTGCTACCAGGCGAACACGCAGTTGACCGACGATGCCCTGAGCTCGTTTACGGGGCCCATCACCCAGCTGCTGGAGCGCGCTCAGGGCCCGGAGGGCTACTACGCGGTCGTCACCACCAACCTGCACTTCGACGACCCGGACGACCCCGGCTCGCGCGAGATCGTCGCCGTGGCTCAGGCGAAGGGCATCCCGGTGGTTTCGGCGAAGCAGATGCTCAAGTGGCTCGATGGTCGGAACAACTCCTCCTTCTCGAATGTGGTCTGGGCTGGCAACACGCTGAGCTTCTCGATTGCCACCGCGACCGGCTCGCGCAACCTTCGCGGCATGCTGCCCACGACGGCCTCGGTCGGGCAGTTCACCGGGCTCACCTTGAACGGAATCCCGATCGGGTACACGACGCAGACCATCAAGGGCATCGAGTACGCGTTCTTCACGGCTGACCCCGGTGCCTATGTCGCGACCTATCTCGTGGACGTGACCGCACCGCTGATCACCGGCGTGGCCGCGTCGCCGAGCGACGACGGCACTGCGCTGGTCACGTGGACCACAAACGAGCCGTCGGACTCGCGAGTGGCTTTCGGAACCGCGCAGGACGCGCTCACGTTGAACGCGAGCGGCGCCGCGCTGGTCACGAGCCACAGCGTGACCCTCACCGGTCTGACCCCGAGCACGACCTACTACTACCGCGTCACCTCGGCGGACGCCGCGAACAACGCCGTGACCGAGCCGCCCACGCTCTTGTCGCCTCTCAGCTTTGCGACGCCGGCGCCGGTGTGCTTCGTGGACGATACCGCCGCCCAGTTCGGCGCCGGGACCGCCGACGCCGGCGCGATCGTCACCACGATCGGCAACGGCGACCTCACGCTGAAGCCCGCGGCCGGGGCGGATTTCGCTTCACTGCCGCCGCCGACCGAGTGGCAGACGTTCCCCTTCGCCGCCGGCGGGGTCGCGACGGTCTTTGGCGGGCAACTCGTCGTGGACGGCGCGCGCTTCAACTCCGAGCCCACCACGACGACCTGGGGGCCCGGCAGCTCGGTCGAGTTCATGGCCACCTTCAACGCGGCCCCGCACCAGTACATCGGGTTCGGCGGCGGCGACGACGCCGTTGGCGGCACCGGGATGTTCTACGGGCCCCCCTGGGCGATGTTCGGAACCGGTGTGGCCGGCACGCAGGTGCTCGCGCGCGTCTATGCCGTCGGTGGCTCGATGCTCGACTACAGCATCCCGCTCAGCCTGCTTGGCGCCCCGCACAAGTACCGAGTCGACTGGAAGTCCACGAGCGTGGACTTCTACGTGGATGACGCACTGGTGCATACCGAGGGCACCAGCCCGACCGGTGTGATGCGCGTCGCGATCAGCGACCTTACCGTGGCCGGCTCAACGCTCTCGGTGGATTGGATTCGCGTGTCGCCGCCGTACGCGGTGAGCGGCTCGTTCGTCTCGCGGGTCTATGACGGCGTCACACCGACGACCTGGGGCGAGATGACCTGGACGGCGGCGTTGCCGGTCGGCACCAGCGTCCAACTGTTCACCCGACAGGGGGGCACGCCCACGCCCGACGGTTCGTGGACGGGATTTACCTCCGTCATTTCGAACGGCGCGGTCGTCGGCGGGAGTTCGCGCTACCTGCAGTACCGCGCGGATCTCGCTACCACCGTGCCCACCGTTACGCCGCAGATCGCAACCGTGCACGTCAGTTGCGCCGCCGGCGCCGACGTGACGCCGCCGATGATCACCAGCGTGGTCGCCATGTCCATGCCCGAGGGCACCGCGGCGACGGTCGCGTGGAACACCAACGAGCTGGCCAGCTCGCGCGTGGACTACGGGATCGCGCCGGATGCGCTCTTGCTCAACGAGGCGAACAGCGCGATGGTGGGGACGCACGGTCTTACGCTTTCCGGTCTTACAGTGAACACCACCTACTACTACCGCGTCACCTCGACGGACGGGTCGAGCAACACGACCATCGAACCTCCGCTCGGCTCCTCGCCGCTCAGCTTCTCGACCGAAGCGCTTACGTGCTTCGTGGACGACGCTGCCGCCGAGTTCGCCGCGGGCGTAACGGGCGTGAGCACGGTCGTCACCGCGAGCGGAAATGGCGAGGTCACGCTGAAGCCCGCGGCGAGCGCCGACTTCACGACGCTTCCGCCGACCGGCGAGTGGCAAAGCTTCGCGTGGTCCACCGGCGGGGCCGCGACGGTCTCGGGCGGGCAGTTGGTCGTGGACGGGGCCCGCTTGAACACCGAGCCCGCCACGACCACGTACGGGCCGGGCGCCACGCTTGAGTTCGTCGCCACCTTCACCGGCGCCGGTTTCCAGCACATCGGCTTCGGCAGCGGGAACGACGGGATCGCCGATGGCGGCGTTTACGATGCGTACCCGATGGCGGCGTTCAGCACCGGCTCAAGCGGCACGGCGGTGATTACGCGCGTGTGGCCCGAGGGGGGGGGCGCGTTCGTGGACTGGACGATCCCGCAGAGCCTGCTGGGCTCGCCGCATCGGTACCGGATGGAATGGAAGACATCGAGCCTCGACTTCTGGGTGGATGGCGCGCTGGTGCATACCGAGACGATCGCCCTGATCACGCCCATGCGTCCGGCGGTCTGTGACTACTTCCTGGGTGGGCCCACGCTCTCGGTGGACTGGATTCGCGCGACGCCCTACGCCTCGTCCGGTTCGTTTGCCTCGCGCGTCTACGACGGCGCCGGCCCGACGGTCTGGGGCGGCTTGACGTGGGCGGCCACGCTGCCTGCAAGCACGAGCCTCCAGATGTTCGCGCGCAAGGGCGACACGGCCGTGCCCGATGGCTCGTGGACGCCGTTCGCTTCCGTGCCGGCGAGCGGCGCAGCGGTGGGTGGTACGTCGCGCTACGTGCAGTATCGCGCCGATCTGGCCACGAGCGACGGCTCCGCGAGCCCCGTGCTCGAGAGCGTGCGCGTGGCCTGCGCCGTGGGGGTTGACGAGACGCCGCCGGTGATCAGCAACGTGACCGCCACGCCCATGCCCGGCGGCACCACGGCGACGATCGCGTGGAACACCAGCGAGCCGGCCGGCTCGCGCGTGGACTATGGCACCGCGCCGGGCGCTTTGACGCTCAACGTGTCGAGTTCATCCCTGGTGGTGACGCACGGTGTCGCTCTGAGCGGCCTTTCTCCCTCCACGCTCTACTATTACCGCGTCACCTCGGCGGACGCGGCGAACAACACGGCCACCGAGCCCGCACTCGCGTCGGACCCGCTGAGCTTTACGACGTCCGGGGCTCCATGCGCCGCAGACGCCACCACCGCGGACTTCTCGGCGGGGACGACCGGTACCGGGACGCACGTCTCCGAGACCGGCGACGGCGAAGTCATTCTCGAGCCGGCCGAAGGGGCCGAGTTCTCGGGCACCGCGCTGCCTGCGGGCTGGATGACGGCCGTCTACGGCGGCAGCCCGGCCGTCGTCAGCGGTGGACACGTCAGCGTGGATGGGGCCTATGCCGCCACGACGGCCTTCTACGGGCCCGGGAGGTCGGTGGAGTTCGTGGCCACCTTCGACGTGGCGGCTGCCGGTCAGTTCGTCGGGTTCGGGAACGACCTCAACGCCGCTCCCTGGGCGATCTTCAGCGCACGCCAGGGCGGCGTTCTCGAGGCGAGGACCAACGACGGCATCGAGACCAACCAGGTCATCTCCGGCTTCACGCTCGGCGTGCCGCACCGGTTCCGGATCGACTGGTCGGGGACCCAGTTTGTCTACTGGATCGACGGCACCCAGGTGGCCACTCACACGGTGACCATCGCCGCGAACATGCGGCCGATCGTCTCCGACGGCCTGACCGGCGGGAATCCGCTGCAGGCCGACTGGGTGCGCATGACGCCCTACGCGGCCTCCGGCTCGTACACGTCGCGGGTGTTCGATGCGGGCGGACCCGGCACCTGGGGCATCGCGAGCTGGTCGAGCACTGTGCCGACCGGCACTTCCCTCGCGTTGTTCGAGCGGCACGGCAACACGCCGCTGCCGGACGGCTCCTGGTCCGTCTTCGCCTCGATCCCGACGCCGGGTGCGAACATCGCCGCCGCCGGGCGCTTTCTCCAGTACCGGGCCGATCTCGCGACTTCCGATGTGGGGGTGACGCCCGCGCTGTTGGACCTGGCGATCGCCTGTTCGAGCACCCTCGACCACACCCCGCCGGTGATCACGAACGTAGCGGCATCACCCGCCCCCGAGGGCCTTTCGGCGACGATTACGTGGAACACCGACGAACCCGCGGACTCGCGAGTGGACTACGGCACGTCTTCGAGCTCGCTCACGTCGAACGTGGTGAGCTCCGCGTTCGTCCTCTCGCACAGTCTCTCGCTGGCGGGGCTCTCGCCGGGCACGACCTACTACTACCGTGTCACGTCGGCCGACGTCTCGGCCAACAGTGCGACCTCGCCCGTATCGCCTTCGACACTCACGTTCACCACGCCGACGACGCCCTGTCCGTCGGATCAGACCGCAGCCGACTTCGCCCTCGGCACTTTGGACGCGAACACGACCGTTTCGCTGGAGGGGGACGGCGAGGTCATCCTGACGCCGACCGGCTTGATGACCGAGTTCCCGGGTACTTCGTTGCCCGTGGACTGGTCCTCGGGCGCTTGGTTGGCCGGAGGCACCACCACGGTGGCGGGAGGTGCGGTCACCGTGGACGGCGCGCGCGCGTATACGAACGCGAGTTTCGGCCCCGGCCGATCCTTGGAGTTCGTGGCGACGTTCACGCCGGCGACCTTCCAGAACGTCGGGTTCGCGGCGGACGGCAGCTTCAACAGCCCGTGGGTGACGATCGGCCAGGGCTCCGCCATCGACGGGATCTATGTCCGGACGAGCACCAACGTTAGCACCCTTCTTTCCTCGACCGCGCTCGGCTCGCCACACCGCTACCGCATCGACTGGAATGGAGCGCCCGCGAACACCTTCGTGTTCTACCTGGACAACGTCCAGGTCACGACCATCAGTCTGGCCGTGGCCACCAACATGGTCGTGCTGGTGAGCGACTACAATCCGGGCGGTAACGCCCTGAGCGTGGACTGGCTGCGCGTGACCCCCTACTCGGCTTCGGGTAGCTTCGTCTCGCGCGTGTTCGACGGCTTCGGCCCCACAACATGGGGGGCGGTGAGCTGGACGGCGAGTGTGCCCGCGGGTACGAACCTCTCGATTTCCGCCCGCACCGGCAACACCCTCACGCCCGACGGGAGTTGGTCGCCGTACGACATGCTTACCACCGGCGCCGCAGTGGGCGCCAACGCCCGCTACGTGCAGTACCGGGCGGACCTGGCGAGCACCGTTCCGAGTTACGCAACGCCGGTCCTTAAGGATCTGAGCATCGCATGCCTTGCGGGTCCCGACTGGACGCCACCGGTGATTACCAACGTGGTGGTCGTTCCGGCGCCTGACGGCCAGAGCGCCGTCATCACGTGGACCACCGACGAACGGGCCACGTCGCGCGTGGACTACGGCACCAGCGCGGGTTTGCTGAGCCTGAACGTCTCGGAGGGGACGGCCCTGAGATCCCATGCCCTGACGCTCACCGGGCTTGCGGCCGGCGCCACGTACTACTACCGAGTGACGTCGGTCGACGCTTCGGTCAACAGCGCCACCGAGCCGAGTCCCCCTGCCGCGCCGCTCAGCTTCATCACGCCGGCGCCGGCGTGTTTCGTGGATCAGTCGGAGAGCGATTTCGGTGCGGGGACCGTCACGAATTCCTATGTGTCGGTTACTGCCGATGGGGAAGTGACGCTTGCGCCCACCTTGGGCAACGAATTCTCGGGCACGACCTTGCCGACGGGCTGGACGAGCGTGCTATGGAGCAACGGCAGCGCCGGGGGCTCCACCGTTTCGGGCGGCAAGGTGACCGTGGACGGCGGGCGGCTCACGCCCACCAGCACCACCGGTTACGGTCCGGGCCGGGTACTGGAGTTCGTCGCTACCTTCGCCGCCGGGGCAGCGTACCAGCACATCGGATTCGGCAGCGGCGACAACACGACGGGGGGCATGTTCGCCAACAACCCGGCTTCCTGGGCGTTGTTCAGCACCGGGGGCGGAACGCAACTGAGCGCCCGAGTGAATATCGCGAACACGCAGAACGATCTCTCTCTCGGCACGAGCTACCTGGGAGCGCCGCACCTCTACCGGATCGAGTGGAAGGCGGCACCGGACAGCATGATCTTCCTGATCGACGGCGTGAGTGTCCGGAGGGTGGCAGCCGTGATCTCCGCGACTATGCGCCCGGGCGTCTGCGACTACACCGCGGGCGGTGCGGTGCTGTCCGTCGACTGGATCCGCATGTCGCCCTACGCATCGAGCGGTTCGTTCCTGTCCCGGGTCTATGACGGCGGTGGCCCGACCTCTTGGGTCTCGGCGAGCTGGACCGCGAGCGTGCCGAGTAATACCGGGCTGGCTATGTCGGCGCGCGGCGGGAATACGCCGACGCCGGACGGCAGTTGGACCTCCTACAAGTCGGTGACGAGTTCCGGCGGTGACGTTGCTATCTGCTCACGCTACGTGCAGTACCGGGCTGACCTCTCGACCACGGACATGAGGACGCCGCCGGCGCTGCGCGATGTTTCGCTCACCTGCACCTCGGCGGGCGGGGCCGGTGCTCCGGTGACCGGACTGGCGAGCGCGCAGGCGACGAGCGGCAACGACGCCAGCGGCCGGACGAAGACCGTCCTGACCTGGTTGGGCGGCGGTGGCGGGGGCGGGGGCGTGAATATCTATCGCAA
>CAIXRL010000171.1 GCA_903921835.1 Candidatus Eiseniibacteriota bacterium
CAGGGCCGGGGCGCTCCAGTGGTACCAATCCGTGTCCTCGTTCGTCCTCTGGGTGTCGTCGAAAACGTTGCCGTCGAGCCGCCAGCGATAGAACTGAATCTGTCCGCCCGAGGCGGGCTGGTCGGCGCTCCAGTTGAACGTGGTCCGGATGGAGGCTCGAATGTCGAGGTGCTGCCATGTGACCGGGTCGTTCGGCGTGTATCCGCCAGACGGCATTCGGTAGTAGAAGGACTCGTTGTACACGGTGACGATCGGCCCGATCGCGATAGTGGAGCCCACTTCGTACTGCAGCATGTTGGTGGCGAGATTGAACACGGGGGAGTAGGCGCCCGCCGTGTCGAAGGCGACCACGACGAAGACATGGTGGTGACCCACGGTCTGACCGGAGAGCGTGACCGACGTCAGTCCGTTGCCCACCCTGGTCCAGCTCGCGAAGTTCTCCTTGGCGTAGAAGCGGCGGAGCGAGTCGGGATTGGACAGGAGAAGGTAGAAGTCGAATGCGGCTTCGGATTGGGCATTGCCCTGCTCGAACACCTTGTACCTGTAGTAGATTGGCTTTGCCACATTCCAGAGATACCCGTCGGGATCGGTGCCCACCCAGTTCACGGTCATGGTCGGCGTCAGATGGCGCTCGAGCAGGTCCGAGGGCAGGGGAGACGTGATCCGAACCGTCGGCGCGATGTTGTTGGAGAAGAACGAGCGAAACACCGGAGCGGAAGGCATCCCACCGTCGTCGTAGGCCTTGATGACGAAGGTGTGGGGGCTCTCGGATCGCGCCGTATTGGGGACCGCATCCTTCGAGACGAACGTCAGCGTCGTATCGTTGGACCTCGTCGCATGCCAGGTCGTGTCCCTGTCCCCGGGATCGATCGCAAACGTGTAGTAGGCCACCCGCCCGTCCGGGTCATTTCCGGACCAGTCGATCCTGACGCTGTAGGACACCGGGGTCTGCGGCTCCGCGGGCGACGAGGCGATTTTCAGCGACGAAGTGATTTCCACCGTCGGCCGCTGGTTGCTCGGGTTCACACCGAACGAGTTCACACCGGACTTCCTGCTGCACCCGTACCCCGCGAGCGAAATCACCGCCGCGAGGACGAGGCCGGCGTCCCTGGCGAAGGCCCGAAGCTTCATGGCTCCCTCCTGTCGTCGGTGGAGGTGAATCCCGGTCGGGAGGTGGCCTGCGATGCGGCGGTCGCCGGCACGGCAGGTCATGGTTGCGTGATGATGACACGGACGGTCTCGTCGCTGCAACGCAGCGCAGCCTCGACCATGAGTGACGCATAGGCACCCGCGCTCCGCTGCGCGCCCGCAAACGCCACCGCCCCGGCGCGAGCGAAACCGCGTCGGGGCGGTCGTGAGCACGAACGCGTGATCGGAGTTCAGCCGATCAGCGCACGAGCGTGATGCGGCGCGTCGCCGTCGCGCGGCCGTCCACGGCGAGCCGGGCGAAGTAGACGCCCCCGGCGCAGGTGCGGCCCGAGTCGTCACGGGCATCCCACGGCACCTGCTGCACGCCCGCCTCGAACATCTCATGGTCGAGCGTGCGCACCCGCCGACCGGCCGCATCGAAGATCGTCAGCTCCGCGCGGCCCGCGCCCGTGGCGGCGAACGCGAACGTGGCCTGCAGCGTCGCGGGATTGGGTGCGGCCTTCAGTGACACCGCGGGGCGAAGCATCGTCCCCTGGAGCGGGACGCGCTGGCAATAGAGGTCGCTCGCGCCGCGCTGGTCCACCCAGACCACGACGCCGACGGTGTCGGAGTTGCTGACCACCGTGGCCTGGAACTGGTTGTAGCTTGCGCTGCACTCATTGACCCCGCCCGCGGTCCACCTTGCGACGCCCAGCGAATCCATGCGCTGCGCGTAGATGTCGGTCCCCGCGCCGGTGCGCTCGTCCTCCCACGCCACGAGCGCGCCCCCGAGCCCGTCGGCGGCGATGGACGGAAACGCGTGCGTGCCGGGCTCGTTGCACACGATCTCGCCGCTCGCCGGCCACAACCGCGCGCCCGCGGGGTCCAGCCGCTGTGCGTAGACATCCATGTTCACGCGCTCATCGGTCCACGCCACGAGCAGGCCGCCGCGGCCGTCCGCGACCGCGGCCAGTGCCAGTTGATCGGCGTCGAACGAGCACACTTGCGCGCCGCCGTCGACGAGCACGGAGAACCCGGGCAGCGTCACGCGCTGGGCGTAGACTCCGATCGACGCGCCGCGATCGTCCTCCCACGCGAACCATGCGCCGCCTGCGCTGTCGCTCACCGCGATGGGGCGGAACTGGTCGCCCGCCGCCGCGCAGATCCCGGCTCCCGCCGGGTCCCACAACGGCTGCCCGTCGTGCCCGACGTACTCCGCGAAGATGTCGGAGCCGGTGTCCCCCTGCTGCGTCCAGGCCACGATGACGCCGTACGGCCCGCCGGTCACGATCGCCGGCTCGAACTGCGCCGCGAGGCTCGTGCTCACGGGCTTGCCATTGGGATCCCACCGCGCGACGCCCGCCGTGTCCAGTCGCTGCGCGTAGATGCGCGGCTCGTCGCGATGGTCCTCCCACGCGATCACCACGCCCGAGGGCGAAGCCCCGGCACTGTCCGGGGCGATCACCGGCGCGACCTGCTGCCCGCCGGCCGTGCACACCGGAACGCCGTTGAAGGCCCAGAGGGCCGCGCCGCCCGGCCCGATGCGTTGCGCGAAGACGTCGCCGTCGGAGTCGTAGCGGAAGTCGCGCCAGGCAACCACGATTCCGCCCGCGCCATCCGAGACGAGCACGGGCTGGTCCTGGCGGCCTGCCGCTCCACAGGCCAGCGCGCCATTGTACGACCAGAGGATCGCGCCCGAAGCGCTCACGTGCTGGACGTAGATGTCCGACACGACGAAGCGCATGTCCGACCAGGCGACGAACATGCCGCCCGCCCCGTCGCTGATCGCGGTGCGGAACGACTGCGAGTAGGCCGCCGTGCAGACCGGCAACCCGAGGTTCGCCGCCGGCCACTGGGCGCGGGCGATCCCGGGCAGGGCCAGCGCGCAGGCGAGCGCGAGCAGCATCCCCGCGCGCGCCCGACACCCGCGGGCGAACGGTCGTCGGAGCAGGGGGCCTGGCACGATGTCGGGGTATCTCCTTGGGCGGCCGCAAGCGCGGTGCGGATCTGCTGCAATGGTCCCCGGCGCGACGCGCGCTGTCAACGACCATGTGCGAGCAGGCACGCTCTGCCCACCGTACGGCCGGGGAAGGCGCCCGGGACAGGGCATTTTGCTACTCTGCGGCCCATGGTGATCTCCCCGTCCGCACTCGACGAGCTGCGCGCCCTGCTGGGCGAGGATGGCGTCCTGTCCGCGAACGCCTCGCGGTTCGCCTACGAGGCCGACGCCATGACGCTCGAGCGGGCAACTCCGGACGTGGTCGTGCTGCCGCGCTCGACCGACGAGGTCGGCGCCGTGGTGCGCTGGGCGATGGCGCACGGCCTCGCGGTCACCCCCCGTGGCGCCGGCACGGGACTCGCGGGCGGCTGCACCTGCGAACAGGGCGGCGTCTCGCTCTCGGTCAATCGCATGGACCGCGTGCTGGCGGTGGACGCCGAGCGCATGCTCGCCTGGGTCCAGCCCGGGCTCGTGAACCTGTGGCTCTCGCAGCAGCTCGCGCCGCGCGGGCTCCACTTCGCCCCCGACCCGGCGTCACAGCAGGTGAGCACGATCGGCGGCAACGTCGCGACCAACGCGGGCGGACCGCACTGCCTCAAGTACGGCGTGACGCTCAACCACATCCTGGGCATCACCGTCGTGCTCGCCGGGGGCGCCGCCGTGACGCTCGGTGGCGAGGCGTGCGACGCGCCGGGATTCGATCTGGCGTCGGTCGTCATCGGCAGCGAGGGCACGCTCGGGATCATCACCGAGGTGTGCGTGCGACTGCTCCCGGTGCCCGAGGCGGTGAAGACCCTGCTGTTCGATTTCGACACCATCGCCGACGCCTGCGTCACCGTCACGCGCGTCATCGCCGAGGGCATCGTGCCGGCGGCGATGGAGATCATGGACCGGTACACGGTCGGGCTGGTCGAGGCGTGGCTGCATCTGGGCCTGCCCACCGACGCCGCGGCGGTGCTGCTCATCGAGGTGGACGGGCCCGCGAGCGCCCTGCCCGCGCAGGCCGAACGCATCGCGGCGATCGCGCGCGAACGGCACGCGCGGACCGCGCGCGTGGCGCGCGACGAGGTCGAGCGCGCGCAGCTGTGGCGCGGCCGCAAGTCCTCGTACGGCGCCTACGGCCGCTCCGCGAGCGGCTTCTACATCATGGACGGCGTGGTGCCGCGCACGCGGCTCGCCGAGGCGTTCGCGAACATCTACGCGATCGCAGGATCGCGCGGGCTGCACGCGGGCAACCTGTGCCACGCCGGTGACGGCAACCTGCATCCGCACGTCCTCTTCGACACGAACTCGCCGAAGCAGCAGGCCGACGCGCTCGAGGTGTCGCACGAGATCCTGCGCATGTGCATCCGGTTCGGCGGCACCATCTCGGGCGAGCACGGCATCGGCAGCGAGAAGCGTTCGATGATGCGGGAGATGTTCGAGCCCCGCGACCTGGCGGTGATGGAGCGGCTGCGCGGCGCATTCGACCGGGACCGGCGCCTGAACCCCGGCAAGGTACTGCCCGGCGGCGAAGCGCACGCGCAGACCCGCGGCCCTGCGCAGCTTGGCGGCATGGCGGTGCGCGACGACGTGCAGGGATCGTGGACATGAAGACGGCCTTCGCCGCGCTGCCCGCTGCGTGCCGGTGCGACGCGGCGCGATTCGCCATCGGCGGCGCGCAGCCCGGCGTCGCGCTGAGGCCTGAATCCGCCGGGGAGGCCGCCGCGGTACTCGTCGCGTGTTCGCGCAGCGGCTTCGCACTCGTGCCCTGGGGCGGCGGCGTTGCGCTCTCGCACGAGAGCTCGCCACCGCCTCGCTACGACGTCGCGCTCGACCTGGGCGGGCTGCGCCGCATCACGACCTACGACCCCGACGACTTCACCGTCACGGCCGAATGCGGCATCCCGCTCGCCGAGCTCCGCGCGACGCTCGCGGCGCACGGGCAGGAACTGCCGATCGAGGCGGCGGCGGCCGCGACGCTCGGCGGCGCGCTCGCAGCCAACGCCAGCGGCGCCCGGCGCAGGGCCCTGGGTTCGCCGCGCGACCGCATCCTCGGGGCGCGCTTCCTCACCGGCGACGGCGAACTCGTGCGCACCGGCGGGCGCGTGGTGAAGAACGTCGCGGGCCATGCCGTACACCGCCTCCTGGTCGGCTCGCGCGGCGGCCTGGGCGTGTTCGTCGAGGCGAGCCTCAAGCTCCCGCCGCAACCTCCCGCGCGCGGGCTCGTCGTGCACGGCGCCGACGCCGGGCTCGTGGCCGACGCCACGCGCTGGTCCGGCCTGTCGCGACTCGAGCCGGCGGCGCTCACCGTGCTCGGCCCCGACGCGGCGTCGCTCCACCCGGCGTTCGCCACCGGCGCGCCCGTCACGGTGATCACGGGCTTCGAGGGCGATCCCGCGTGGGTGGACGCCTGCATCGGGCGCATCGTCGAGCGGCTCGGCGCTCCCGTCTCGGTGCGGCGCGACGCCGAGGTCCCGCCGCTGTGGGCCGCGCTCGCCGACGCCGGCGAACACCCGGGGCCGCGCCTCACGTTCGCGACCGCCGATTCCGCGCCGCCGGCGATCGCCTCGCTACTCCTCCACCCCACCGGGGCGCGTCTCGTCTTCCACGCGCCCGCGGGCCGGCTCATCCTATGGCCGGGGCCCGCAGGCCTCGAGGGCCTGGCGCGCGGACTGGAATCCTCCGGCTTCTCGCTGATCGAACAGCGGGGCGCCGGGATCGACACGCCGGTGCCGCCCGCGGCGGTGCTCGGCCTGCGCGCGCGCATCGCGGAAGCACTGGACCCCGCCGGCACGATGGCCTACGGGCCACGCTGGCGCGCGGGCCGCTGAGCGAACCACCCGCCTCGCGATCTCCCGCACGAACCCGGGCCACGCGTGTGCCCGCGACCCGCCAATGACCTTCCCTGATTCGGCATCGCCGCCGCGCGCGCGACCTGGATGCGCCGCAGCGCCCTGCCCTCGGACATGTGCAGGCGACCCATGCAGTAGTTGCGCATGCAGGGGTAGCCGGCGGCGAGGCAGTCCCGGCGCTCGTCGATCACGGCGATCAGCGCGAGCCCCTCGGCGATGCGGGATTTCTCCTCGAGGTCGATCGCGTCGAG
>CAIXRL010000172.1 GCA_903921835.1 Candidatus Eiseniibacteriota bacterium
CCAACCCGTGTCATGACGATCGCGCGCTGCCTGCCGCCCGTTGTGCGCGCGCTGGCCATGGCCGCGCTCGTGTTCGCGCTCGCGGCCGGCTGCGAGCGCCGGCTGCCCGCGGGCCGCGTCGCGCCCCGCGCGCCGGTGCAGCAGGACCTGCAGCCGCCCGGCGAACCCATCCACATGCGCGATTGCACGCTCACGCCGCTTGCGCGCTTTCGTGTCACCGCGCGCGTGCTCAGCGCGACGCACTACTCGTTCGATCGCGAGGCGAAGCTGGCGCCCGTGGACCTGGCACTGGGCTGGGGCCCGATGTCGGACAACGCCGTGCTCGAGGACCTGCACATCTCCCAGATGGCGCGCTTCTACACCTGGTCGGGTCACGAGCTGCCACTGGAGCCCGAGCAGATCACCGCGAACAGCGCCAACATGCACATGATCCCGGCCGACCCCGCCGTGCGGCGAACGCTGCTGGGCGTGCACAGGAACGACATTGTCGAGTTCTCCGGCTATCTCGTCTCGATTCGCGCCGAGGACGGCTGGATGTGGAGCAGTTCGATGAGCCGTACCGACACCGGCGACGGGGCGTGCGAGGTCGTCTGGGTGGATTCGCTGGGCGTGCGCTGACGCCGGCGGGCGCGGCAGGGCTCCCCCGCGTGATGGCTGTACCCGCATTCTGGATTGCGCCGGGCGCGGCCATGCCGGCATGATCGCTGCGCTGTCACCACCACCTTCGGCGTTCCATCCGCCCGGCAGGGGATTTCCCATGCACACGCTCGAACCCGCGCGCCTCAAGCCTGGCGTGACGACCGACCTGCTCCCGGGCTACGAAGAGCCCGCGGACACCGGCTTCGCCGCTCGGGTGATCCGTGGCCGGTCCCTGGTGTTCTGGGACCCGAAGGTGCCGGGCAGGAAGCTCGACGCCATCGACACGGACCAGATCACCCCCGCGGCGGACTGCGTCTCCGAAAGCCTCGAGACGCTCGACGAGCGCTGGAAGGCGGGATCGTTCCGCCACCTCATGCCGGATTTCCGCGCGCGCGTGCGCTCGGGAGAGACGTTCCTCGTCGCCGGCGATCGCTTCGCCATCGGCAGCTCGCGCGAGATGAGCCCCGCGGGCCTCAAGGGCGTCGCCGAGGAGGCGGGCCTCGAACTCGTGATCGTCTGCGGCCGCGACGTGGGCGACATCTTCCGGCGGAACTCGTTCAACCTCGGGCTGCACGTGGTGGAGAGTGCGGAGGCAGTGGCCGACGCGCAGGACGGCGACGAGTTCACCTTCGACCCCGGCACGCGCGCGCTCGCCAACGTGACGCGTGGCACCACCTATACGCCCGTGCCGCTGACGCCGAAGGAGGACGAGATCCGCCGCACGGGCGGCATCCTCGCGATCGGACGGCGCGAGTTGCGCCGTAGCGTCGAGACGCCGCCGGTCGTCGCCTGGCCCGACGCCGCCACCGCGCGGGCGCTCACGACCACCGGGCAGATCCTCTGGGCCCACCGCGTGGACAAGGACGCCGAGGTGCGGCCCGGCTCGACGCTGCGGATCTATGCGGACCTGCTGCCGGCGAGCGACGGTACCGCGCCGTTCGCGATCCACACCTTCAACCAGATCACCGGCGGGCAGGCCATCTGGCCGCGTCAGCTGGCGATCGCGAACGACCACTTCGTGTTCACGGGCGTCGAGGCGGACGAGAGACAGATGTCCATCGGCCGCGCGTTCGCCGCGCTGCACGGCATCTCAAAACCCTGCTACGCCGCGCCCGGCGACGGCATCTTCCACTTCTACTTCCCCGAGCAGGGCCTGGTGCATCCCGGCATGGTGATCCCCGGCGCCGATTCGCACAGCCGCGCCTACGGCGCCTACGGCGCGCTTGGGATTGGCGTGGGCTCGACCACGCTCGGCTTCGGCTGGAGCACGGGCTACGTCTACCTCACCGTGCCGCAGGCGCGCCGGGTCGTCTTCGAGGGCGCGCTGCAGCCGTGGGTGAGCGGCAAGGACGTCGTGCTCGAGCTGCTGCGCCGCTGGGGCGCGGGCCAGTCGCACGGGATGAGCGTCGAGTTCGTGGACGCGCAGCGGCAGCTGCCGATCGCGTACCGCAACACGATCTGCAACATGATGGCGGAGGCGGAGGCGTTCAACGGCATCTTCGCCGCCGACGACATCACGTACGACTGGTTCCGCGCAGCGGGCATGGAGGCGCTGCCGTACCCTCGGATCGCGCCCGGCGCTGAGGCCGCGTTCGCGATCGACGAGACGCTCGACCTGTCCGGGATCGCGCCCATGATCGCCCGGCCGTTCAGCCCCGGGAACGCATTCCCCGCGGACGACGTGGCCCGCGAGCGGGTCGGCTTCGACAAGGCCATGATCGGCTCGTGCACCAACGGCGGCTACGACGACCTGCTCGCGGCGGCGCTCGTCATCCGCGCCGCGCGCGCCCTTGGCCTGACGAAGGCGGCGCGCGAGCTCCTGATCTTCCCGGGCTCGCTCGGCGTGCGCGAGCGCATCGAGGTGGCGGAGTCGCGGCTGGGCGGCGAGTCCGTCGCGGGGGTGTTCCGCTCCATCGGCGGGAACATCCGGCAGTCGTGGTGCGGCCCGTGCTTTGGCCAGGGCCCGGACGCGCTCGTGAAGGGCCAGCGCGCGATCACCACGTTCAATCGCAACTGGACCCACCGCATGGGCCTCGGGGGCGAGGGCTACCTCGCCTCGCCGGGCGTCGTCGCCGCGAGCGCGCTCCTGGGCTACATGGCACCGCCCGGCGAGCTGGGGCTGGAGTGGGACGCGGCGGCGTTCGAGGTGTGACGAAGCCCGGTGTCCTGCAGTAGCCTCGTTCGCTGCGCCATCCCACCGTGACGCCTCCCCCGGGTGCCCCGGACGGACCATTGTCCCTCCCGCGGGAGTTCGAACACATGCGCCTCATGCGTAGCGCCGCAGTGCTGCTGCTGCTGATTGCCGCTGATTCCGCGACCTCCCGCGCCGAATCCCGCTGGCTGTGCGCGACCGGCAAGCACGTCCAGGTCTACTCGTGTTCGGACCGCGATTCGGTCCTGCGGATCGCCACGGGGCTCGAGCTGATGGCCGATGTGCTCGATCGCACGGGCCAGGGGAGCAGGCTCCCGGTGCGCGCGCACACGACCATCCTGGCGTTCCCCGATCACAAGACGTTCACGCCCAACCTGCCCGTCGTGAACGAAAAGCGGGCAGGCCTGGCGGGGTACGTCATGAAGACGCCACTGGGGAACTGGATCGGGTACGCGGAGTATGACTTCCGTGGGAGAATGGTGGTGAACCAGCAATATGCGCTGGCGGCGATGGGGCGGTTGGCCCGTTATGTTCCTCCCGCCTTGAGCGTTGGACTCGCCGAGTACCTGAGCACCTTCAAGGCGAACTCCGACGGCGTCGAGTTCGGGCACTCGATCCGCTGGCACCGGGAAGTCGTCGAGTCGAAGCCGCTGATGTCCCTGGACGACCTCTTCGCGATCGAGGCGGGCGCGGTCACCAGCCTCCATGGCGATGAGCAGTCCCTCTTCTTCGCCGAGTCGTGGGCCCTCGTTCGGTACCTCCGACGCGCCGACGCCTCCGGCGAGGCGTTCTTCCACTTCGTACGCGAGGCATCGGACGGCACGTCGCTCCGGGCAGCGTTCGAGCGGAACTACCCCGGGGAGAAGTGGGAGCAGGTTCCCGCAGCGCTGAAGAGCTTCAACAGCGCGGACGTTGCCGGCATGCTCCAGATTCCGCTCCATTCCGACGCACTCGCCGCCACGATCGCGATACGCGCCGCGTCGAACGCCGAGGTTTCGAGCCAGACGGGACTGTGGCGGCTGTATGCCACCGACGTGGACACCGCCGGCACACGGGCGCTCTTCGAGTCGGCTCTCGAGCAGGAGCCAAATCTCTCCCTGGCGCTGGCGGGGCTGGGGTGCTTCTGGATGAGGGCAGGCAAGCGCGACGAGGCGCTGGTGTTGTTTCGGCGGGCAGGCAGCCGCGCGGATGCCAGCGCCCTCGCCCTGATGATCGCCGGGGCCGGCACGCTTGCGCCCTACTCCAGCATGGACAGGGTTTCCGGCCTTGCGCTGGCCGAGGAAGCCCGCACCCTGCTCACGCGGAGCCTGCAGGCCGATTCGACCGATGCCATCGCCCTGGGCTGGTTCGCGAAGGCATCCCTGGCGGCTGGCCACACGGGCGACACGCTGCTCGTGGCGCTGCGCCGGGCCAGCGAGGCCCTTCCAGGAGACGCTTCGCTCGCGTCCGCGCTCTCCCTGGTCCTTGCGCGCCAGGGACAGCCCGACCAGGCCCGTGAGGTGGTTTCGTCACACGGGGGGCTCGCGCGCGAACCCGTGGTCCGAGAGGCTACGGTCAGGGCTCTCGGTCTGTTCGCGCTGGGCGATTCCATGCAAGCCGCGGTGGACGCAGGGCATGCGACCAAGGCGATCGCCCTGTTGGACCATGCGGACACCTTGGGGCTGGATGAGCATGCGCGCGTGGAACTGGCGGCCTACCGTGCCGAGCTCGTGGACGCGGCTGCGAACGACTCGGCCGTCGCTGAGCTGAACGCTGCGCAGGCCGCCATGGAACACTCGGACCTCGTTGGCGCGCGCGCGCATCTGGCCGCGGCACGGAGCCTGGCGCGCGACCCCGACCTGCGCGGGCACGCGGAGCGGAGCGTGGCCGGTGTTGACAGCCTTCTCGCCGACGAAGCGGCGCGGCGGATGCTCGAGGCCGCCAGGGACGCGTGGAAACGGGGTGACTATCGGACCGTGCGCGCAGAGTGCGATTCGGCGCGAACACGGGCGGTGGACCAGAAGCTGCGCTCGTTTGCGGCAGGGGAATCTGCCAACGCGAGTGCCATTCCGGAATACGACCACGGACTCGAAGCACTGCGCCGCAGCAACTGGACCGAAGCGTTGCACGCGTTCGAGCGGGCGGGCGCCCTCACGACGGCTCCAGACATGAAGGCGAGGTGCGTGAAGATGGTGGTGGACACGCGGAAGTTGATCGCCGGCGCGAAGCACTGAGCAAGGCACGACCCGGCGCCGGGCCCCGCACCCGGCGTCCTTCGCGAGCGTGAACGTCGTGGTAGGCTGGTGCAGTCAATCGATTGCTGCGTCACGTCGCTCGCCGTGTTCAACGCCCGCAGGGTCGTGAAGGGACATGCCCGACCGCACGCCAGCCACCTCCAGACGCTTCCCGGGCGCGCCCGTCATCCTTGGTGCGGCGCTGGTCCTCGTGTGCGCGCTCGCGGTGCTTCTCGTTCGACTCGTCGGCGCCTCGCGTGCCGAGGAGCCCCGGATGCGCGTCGGCCTCGTCGCCGCCCCCGAGCAGGAGCCGCTCGCCGTTGCCAGCGCGCGCGGCGCGCTCGATCCTGCGCGTGTTCTCGTGGTCGAATTCTTCTCGCTCGAGGACCTCCACAACGCCTTCCTCGACGGCAACATTCACGCGGGCGTCTTCTCGCTGGACGATGCGCTGCGGCTGACCGAGCCACCGACCCGCGCCCGCATCGAGCGCTTCGTCGGCGTGAGTCGCGCGCCGCTCTCGCTGATGGTGACGGGGAACGTCGCCACGCTGGCGGATCTGCGCGGTCGCAACATCGGGCTCGAGTCCGGACGGCGCACCATGGGCGCGTTGCGGGAACTGCTCGCCCGCGGCGGACTCACGCTGGGCGACGTTCGTTTGCACCAGCTCGACGCCGACAGCGCGCCGCTCGTGCTCGCTCATGGACAGGTGGATGCCGCGCTGGCGTACTTGCCGGCGAGCCTGCTCATGGCGGGCGCCGGTGCGCGCACGCTCGCGTGCTGGGAGCCGCCCGCGGAGGGCGAACTGATGGTGCTGGTGTCGAGCGACCGGGCGCATCGCCTCGCGGCCGGCCAGCTGACCCATCTCGCCGGGGCGTGGTGCGCCGGCGCGCGGGCGCTGCAGCGGCCCGACAGCGCCGCCACTGCGCTCGTCGCCCGGCGCGAGGGCATCACGTTTGCGGACGTCGCCGGCGTGCTGGCGACGCAACGCTACCTCGGGGCCGTGGACGACCGCCGCCTGCGCGAGCCGGACGGAGCTTCCGTCCTGGACGCCGCGCTGTCCGCGATCGCTTCGCGCTGGCGCTCGCTCGGCGTGCCGGACACGCTGCCGTCGCGCGAGCGCTGGCTGCCCTCGCCGGGGAAGCCGTCGTGATCCGGACCCTGCGCGGCGTGCGTTTCCAGCTGCCTGTGCTGCTGCTCGTCGTGGGTGCCATCCTCTCCACGCTCAGTCTGATGCTGGCGCTGCAGCGCACCACGCGCGCGGGTCTCGAAAGTCGCGAGCAGGCGGCGCGCAGCTCACTCAGCGCCGTCGCGCGCATGCTCGCCGACCTCGAGTACCGCCATGACGCCGACGACGTGCGCGAGGTGGTGGCGCAGCTCGGCGCCACGTCGGACCTGGACGCGGCCGTCTACGTGGACGCCACGGGGAGCGTGCGAGCCGCGACGAGGCAGGAAGTGGTCGGCGCGAGGCTCGACTCGCTCGCATGGCCCGGAGCGAACAGACGCATCGCCCGGGCGCGGGCGGTGGACCACTCGGTGACCGAGCGCGACGCGCGCGGTTTCACGCTGGTGACGATCCCGGTGCGCTCGGGCACGCTGGACCGGTTCGGCGACGTTTCGGACCGGGGCGTGCTGCTCGCGCGGCTCGACCTGCGCCCGTTCATGCGCACCGTGCAACGCGAGACGCTGCGATTCTACGGCATGATGGCGCTGGCCTCGCTGCTCGCCGTGGTCGTCGTGGCGCTGTTCCTGCACTTTCGCGTGGCGAGACCCGCGCTGCGCATCGCGCGGGCCGCCGAACGCAACGCCGCGGGCGACCGCAGCGCGCGCACCGGCCTGCGCGGCGGGGACGAACTGGCGCGTGCGGGCACGGCGTTCGACCGCATGGCGGGACACGTGGCGGGCACCGAGGCGGAATTGCGCCGCCAGCAGGGCCTGCTGGACGGGCTGCTCGCGACGCTGCCCGTGGGCGTGTTCGTCGCGGACCGCGCGACCCGCACCGTGCTGTATGCGAATCGTCGTGTGCAGGAGTTGAGCGGCTACGAAACGCCCGTGGGGCATCCGATCGCAACGCTCGGGGGGCGGCGCGAGACCGACAGCGGAGCCGAGGTTCCGCTCGAGGAACTGCCCGTCGAACGCGTGCTCGCGCAGGGCAGGGGCGTCCGCGTGGACAACCTCGTCTACGTGCAGCCCGACGGGACGCGCGTGCCGGTGATCACCACCGCTCACCCGATGAACCTCTCGGGCGGCCCGGAGTTCGACGCCGTCCTGACCGTCGTGCAGGACCGCCGCGACATCGAGCGGGCGTTCGCCGAGCTCAAGGCCTCGGAAGAGCGCTTCCAGAGCGCCTCGCTCGCCACGGGGCAGGCGGTGTACGACTGGGACCTGGTAGGCGATCACTGCCGCTTCAGCGACAGCCTTACCACCATCTTCGGCTACGACGCCTCGGAAGTGGATTCCAACACGAAGTGGAATCTCATCAACCACGCCGACGACCTGCCGGTGATTCAGAAGGAGATGGAAGCCTGCAAGCGGGACCGCAGGGTCTTCAACGCGGTGCACCGCGTGCGGCACAAGGATGGCCGCTGGCTCTGGGTGCGTGATCGCGGCGTTCTGCGTTTCGACGTCGGGGGCCGCGCCGTGCGTATGGTCGGCGCCATCGCGGACGTGACCGAGCAGCGCGAACTCGAGGCGAGGCTGCTGCAGGCGCAGAAGATGGAGACCGTCGGCACGCTGGCGGGCGGCGTTGCGCACGACTTCAACAACCAGCTGACCGGTGTGCTCGGACACCTGGACCTGCTGAGCGAGGACCTGCCCGAGGACGACGCCCGCCAGGAGCACGTGCGCGTCGCGCGCCGCGCAGCGCAGCGCTGCGCCGAGCTGACGAGAGGGTTGCTCGCGTTCAGCCGCATGCTGCGCGGCGAGGCGCGCCCCGTGGACGTGAACGGCGCGATGGACGAGGCCGCCGTGCTGCTGCGCCGCGTGCTGCCTGCGACAATCCATCTCGAGCTGCTCCCCGGCGCGAACCTGCCGGCCGCGCAGGTGGACCCCGCACAGTTGCAGCAGGTCGTGCTCAACCTGTGCGTGAACGCGCGCGACGCCATGCCGGCTGGCGGGACGCTGCGCCTCGGCTCGGACCTCGTGCACGTGCCCGAGGACGGCGAGCGGATCGCGGGCGCGGCCCCCGGCGACTACGTGCGCGTCACCGTTGCCGACGAGGGCGGCGGGATCCCGCCGGACGTGCTGCCGCGCATCTTCGAGCCGTTCTTCACAACCAAGCCTGTTGGCGCCGGCACCGGGCTCGGGCTCTCGATGGTCTACGGCATCGTGACCCAGCATCACGGCTGGGTGGACGTCGAGAGCGCGCCCGGCCAGGGCGCGACCTTCAGGGTGCACCTGCCGGCCGCCGCGAAGGGGACCGAGGCCGTTGCCGTCGGCCCCGGGGCTGCCGCAAGGCCGCCCGCGTACGTGGCGCGCACGGTCATGGTGGTGGACGACGAGGCCATCGTGCGGGATTTCGCCGCGCGACTCCTGGAACGCGCCGGTTGTCGCGTGCTGACCGCCGGCGATGGCGCCGGGGCGCTCTCGCTGCTCGCGGAGCATCCCGGCGAGGTCGAGGCGGTGCTGCTGGACCTGACCATGCCCGGCATGCCGGTGCGCGAGGTCGTGCGCCGGATGCGCGAGGCGACGCCGCAGATTCGCGTCGTGCTCACGAGCGGCTACGCGCAGGACATGGGCATGCTCGCCGAGTTCTCGAGGCTGCCGTTCCTCGCCAAACCCTACACGCCGGACCAGATGCTGGGGCTGATGTGCCCGCCTGGGCCGGCATCGCCAACTCCTCCCTCGTTCGCGCACGGCTGACCGCCCTGCCGGGCGCAGCATCGCGAGTTGCCGGCGGCCGCCGCGGGCCGCGCCGGAATGCGTCGCACGATTCGTCACATCCATCCGAGGTGAACCCATGAACCGAGTGCTGTTGACGCTGTTCCTACTCTCTCTTGCGAGCGGGGCCATGGCCACGGTGATCACGCGAACGGTCGAGTACCGGCAGGGCGACACGGTGTTGCAGGGCTACCTGTCGTACGACGATGCGGTGAAGGGCAGGCGGGCCGCCGTGCTGATCGTGCACGATTGGTTCGGCGCGACCGATCACCAGAAGTCACAGGCCGGGCAACTCGCCGCGCTCGGCTACGTCGCGCTTGCCGCCGACGTCTACGGCAAGGGCATCCGCCCGGCGAACGCCCAGGAGGCAGGGGCCGAGGCCGGCAAGTACTACAAGGACCGCGGGTTGCTGCGCGCGCGCGTTCGCGCCGGCCTGGACTACCTCGCCGCGCAACCGCAGGCCGACCCCGGGCGCCTGGCCGTGATCGGCTACTGCTTCGGCGGCGCCGGCGCGCTGGAGCTCGCCCGGAGCGGCGCGCCGCTGCGGGCCGTGGTTACGTTCCACGGCTCGCTCGCCAACCCGACCCCCGGGGACGCGAAGAACATCAAGGCGAAGGTGCTCGTCCTGCACGGCGCCGACGATCCGTTCGTGAAGCAGGAGGAGGTGAAGGCCTTCATGGACGAGATGCGCGCCGCCGGCGCGGACTGGCAGCTCGTGCAGTACAGCGGAGCCGTCCACAGCTTCACCGACCCGCGCGCCGGCAGCGACAACAGCAAGGGCGCCGCCTACAACGCCCCCGCCGACAGGCGCTCGTGGCGCGCGATGCGCGACTTCTTCGAGGAGACGCTGAAGTAGGGGGGCGATGCCGGGCTTCGAGCGCGGCATGATCCCGCGGCGGATCGCCAGTCGGGGGACCTGGTGCCCTGTCCCGGAGGGGGCGCAGCGACCCTCGCGGCCGGGCGCGGGCACCAGTTTGCGCATCCACGGAATCGGCGGACGGCTGGTCTCGACGCCTGTCCGGGGCTCCATGACCGCGAATGCGCTCGAGGCCGGCTGAACCCGAGTCGCGACGACAGCCACGAAGGTGGAGGCGGGCACCCGCCCTAGCGCGGATCATTCATGAGCCCGCCGCCTGCGAGCGCGATCTGCGCGTCATCCGCTGCGAAGCTCGACCGGCCGCTGTCCTCATCGTGTGGA
>CAIXRL010000173.1 GCA_903921835.1 Candidatus Eiseniibacteriota bacterium
CGCCGTCGTTCGCCGGCGCGCCGAAGGCCCTCGTCGCGTGGTACGGCGCGCCGCCGTCGCGCATCGCCGCGGCGCGCGCCATGGCGGCGACCGGCGCGGTGCGCGCCGCGATCGACATCTCCGACGGGCTCGCGGGCGACCTCGCCCACCTGTGCGAAGCGAGCGGCGTGGGCGCAACGATCGAGGAGGCTCTGCTGCCCGCCGATCCGCTGCTCGCCGCGGTGGCGGCCTCGCTTGCCGGCGGCGCCGCAAAGGTGCGCGCGCGGGTGGAGCGGTTGCGCTTCGGCCCGAGCGACGACTACGAACTGCTGCTGGCCGTGGACCCGAAGCGCTACGACGCGTGCGCCGCGGCCGCCAGCTCCGCGGGCACGACGCTCATTTCGATCGGACGCGTGACCGCTTCGCGGGGGCGGCTGCGGCTGCAGCGGCCGGCCGGCGCCGGGCGGGCGCTGCCGGGCCGCGGACACGACCACTTCCGCTGGCCGCGCGGGCGGGCGGCGGTGCCGGAGCGGGCGCCACGCGCTTGACCTTGCGGTGCATCGGCGCGATGACGCTGTCGCCATCGAGGGGCAGCACGTCGCGGAAGCGGGATTCGAGCGCGATCAGGAACTTCTTGCGGGGCACGCCGCCGGCGTAACCGACGAGCTTGCCGTCGGCTCCGATCACGCGATGGCAGGGCACCACGATCGCGACGGGATTGCCGTTGCACGCCAGCCCGACTGCGCGTGCCGCGCGGGGCTCGCCGATCGCCTTCGCGATCTGGCCGTAGCTGCGCGTCTCGCCGTAGGGAATCGCGAGCAGCGCCGCGCGCACCCTGGCTTCGAACTCCGAACCGGTCACGTCGAGCGGGATGTTGAGGTGTTTGGCGCCGCCGCTGAAGTACTGCTCGAGCAGCTCGGCCAGCGGCCGCAGCGCGCGCACCGAAGGCTCCCAGGTCGCGCCGGGATTCCCGGCGGCGTGCGCGGCGATGGCGCGCTTGAGGCTGCGACGGTCGAGGAACTCCAGGTACCGCAGGCCCTTTTCCGTCGTCGCGACGAACAACAACCCGAGCGGCGCGGGGGCCGATATGACGTGGTAGAGAATGCGCATGGGAGCGCAGTCTAGCCCGGATCATTCATGAACCGCCAGCCGAGAGTGCGACAGCCGAGAGTGCGAGATGCGCGTCAACCGGACCCAGCCGGGAACGGCGTGGCTCAGCGGGGCGGCGTGAGGCGCGGGAGCAGCGCGCCCGTGCGCCGGACGTACGCGTCCCACTGCGCGCCAAAGCGCGCCGCGAGCAGCGTCTCCTCGGTGCGCACGCGCACGAGCTGCGCCGCGAGCATGACCGCCACGAGCGGCAGCGGCGCGGCGCTGCCGAACGCCACAGCGCCGCCAGCGCACGCGAGCAGCGCCCCGAGGTACCCCGGGTGCCGCACTCGCGCGTACGGGCCGCCCGTCTCGAGCGTGTGCCCGCGCTGGATCGCGACCAGCGGCGAGAAGCGAGCGCCGAGCACTCCCATCGCGCGGATGCGCAGCGCTAGGCCGGCGGCGACCGCAGCGATTCCGACCCACGACACGACGCGTGCGAACGGCAGCATTGCCCACGCGTGCCGGCTCGCCCACGCGCCCGCCATGGGCGTGAGCAACGGGGCCAGCAGGAGGATGACCATCGCAATCGGGTCGGGACGCGCTTCGGCGACGTCCTGGCCGATTGCCGGCCGGCGCAGAGCGAGCGCGACGCCGCCCACGGCCCAGATCGCCAGCAGCGCGAGCGCGCGCGGGTCGTGCACGAGCGGGGACACTCCGCCCAGCCCGACCGCGAGCAGCGCGGTGTCGAAGGCGAGCACGGGCACGACGCCCAGGAGCGGGAAGACCCGCGAGTGCCGCGAGGGAGTGGTCACCATTGAGCGCACTCTAAATGACTTTCCACGATTCGGCATCAGCGCCTGAATCGTGAAGACGCACCCGGGCTGGAACGAGGGTTTCGCTTGCCGGACTTGCGCAGCGCCCTTGGCCGCGCCCGCGAGCCGCCCATGCGCCTGCGCTCGAGCGCGCGCCAGCCGCCCGTGCGGCCGCGTTCGGCGGTCCCCTCGC
>CAIXRL010000174.1 GCA_903921835.1 Candidatus Eiseniibacteriota bacterium
CCTTCGAGATCATGAAGAACGCCCTCGCGAAGGCGCACGCCGGCCGCATGTTCATCCTCGGCAAGATGGCCGAGTGCCTGTCGGCGCCGCGCACGGAGATGTCGCCGTTCGCGCCGCGCATCAACATCATCACGATCCACCCGGACAAGATCCGCGAAGTCATCGGGCCCGGCGGCAAGGTGATCAAGAAGATCACCGAGGAGACCGGCTGCCAGATCGACATCGAGGACACCGGCGAGATTCGCATCGCCTCCACGAACATGGAAGGCGGCAAGCGCGCCGAGGAGTTGATCCGCAACATCACCGAGGACCCGGAAGTGGGCCGCGTCTACCAGGGCAAGGTCCGCAGCGTCGTCAACTTCGGCGCGTTCGTCGAGATCGTGCCTGGCCGCGACGGCCTGCTGCACGTTTCCGAGATCGACTGGGGCCGCACGGAGCGCGTCGAGGACGTGCTCAACGTGGGCGACATGGTGATGGTGAAGGTGATCGGCGTGGACAAGGACGGCAAGATCAAGCTGTCGCGCCGTGCCATGCTCCCGGAGCCCGAGGGCTACGTGGGCAGCGGCGTCGGTGGTGGCGGTGGTGGCCGGCGGGAAGGTGGTCGCGGCGATCGCGACCGCGGACCTCGTCGTCGGTAGTCGATAGCGTACGGCGGCGGGTGGCCTTCGGGCCGCCCGCCGTTTGTGTTTTCGCGCGCCCGATGGGAGCTTGCCACGATGAACCCGCCGACAGCGTCCGGGAGTTCCGCATGAACCTCCCCATCACGAAGAGCATCCTGCCGTCCGGCATCACGCTGCTCGTCCACCCGATGGCCGATCGCCACACGGTCTCGCTCGCCGTGTGGGTGCGGACCGGCGCGCGCGACGAGTCCGCCGCGCGGCTCGGGATCACGCACTTCGTCGAGCACATGATGTTCAAGGGCACCGACACGCGCGACGCCCGCGCCATCGCGGCGAGCCTCGAATCCCTGGGCGGCCACCTCGACGCGTTCACGACGCGCGAGCAGGTCTGCTACTCCGCGCGCGTGCTCGTCGAACACCTGCCGCAGGCGGTGGACGTGCTCGCGGACATCACGTGCCGCTCGCGATTCGACCCGCGTGAGATCGAGCGCGAGAAGTCGGTCGTGAAGGAGGAGATCCTCAGCTACGAGGACAATCCCGAGGAGAAGGTGGCCGACAACCTGAGCGCGATGCTCTGGGGCGAGCACCCGCTCGGGAAGCCGATCTTGGGCACCGCGGCGAGCGTGGACGGGCTCGATCAGGCCGCGCTGCGCGAGCACTTCGAGCAGCGCTACCGCGGCGATCAGCTGGTGATCGCCGCCGCCGGCGGGCTCACCGAGGATGTGCTCCTGCCGCTCGTGGAGAGGGGATTCGCAACGCCCGCGGGCCTCGTGCCCGAGCGCGACGTGGCGCCGACGCCGCACCCGCCCTCGGTGCGGCACGAGGTGCGCGACCTGCAGCAGCTCTACCTCTCGCTGGGCACGCGCTCGCTGTCGTACTCCGATCCGAGGCGCTACGCACTCGTCGTGCTCGAGACGCTGCTCGGCGGCGGCATGAGCTCGCGGCTGTTCCAGTCCATCCGCGAGGAAGCGGGCCTGGCGTACTCGGTCTTCTCGTCGCTGGACTTCCTGCGCGATGGGGGCCTGTTGTCGATCCACCTCGGCGTTTCGCCCGATCGCGCGCGGCAGGCGCTCGGACTCCTGCGCGCCGAGCTCTCGCGCATCGCCGCCGAGGGGCCCACGCAGGAGGAGGTGGACTCGACGCTGCAGCAACTCAAGGGTTCCATCCTCATCGCGCAGGAGAGCACGTCGGGCCGCATGCACCACATGGCGCGCCAGGAGCTGTACACCGGGCGCTACACCGGGCCGCTGGAGCAGGTCGAGCGCATCATGGCCGTGAGGCGTGACGAGGTCGCCGCGCTCGCCGCCGAGTTCCTGGCTCCCGGGCGCTTCGCGCTCGCGGCGCTGGGGCCGGCCTCCGGCGAGACGCTCGGTGAGGCCGACTGGCCGGTGGACGGGATCGCGCGTTGAAGTGGCGTCGGACCGGTCGCGGTCTCGCCGGTACGTGCGACAACCGTGGCGGTTTGTCACCGGCGCGCCCTCGTGCCGCGGGGGGGCGTGACGCAGCCGGCGGACGCGAACCGGAGTGGTGGCAAGCGCTTGCCGGACTGGCAGGACGTGCGGCGGGCACCCGGTGCTTGACCGGCACCCTCCTTGCGATGACAGTCGTCATGATGACCTCCCTGGCGCGGAACCTGATCGCGCACCGCCGCACTCCCGCCCTGGCCGCATGGCTGCTGGCCACCGGGCTCGGACTCGCGTTCGCCGTTCCCGGCAGCGCCGGTGGCGAGGACGAACTGCCCGAGCAGGCGCCGGTCTCCGGGCCCGTGGTTGTCCTGCCGCCCTGCGAACACCCGTTTCGCGCCGGCGAGTCGTTGCGTTTCTCGGTGCAGTACGGCTTCGTTCACGCGGGTACGGCGTGGCTCGAGGTGCCCGAGATCCGGGACTGGAACGGTTCCCCGTGCTGGCGCCTCGTGGCGCGCGCCGAGTCGAACTCCTTCTTCGACAAGATGTACCGCGTGCGCAACCGCATCGAATCGCTCTGGGACGAGAAGAGCCGCTTCAGCTGGCGCTACTTCGAGGACCGTCACGAGGGCCACTTCAACGCCAACGATACGCTCGTCGTCGACACCACCGCCCGCACGGTGCGCTACAAGAACGGGCAGACGTACCCGATTTCGCAGGGCGCGCAGGACGCGTTGTCCGCGTTCTACTATACGCGCTTCCAGGCGCTGCCGATCGGCGGCAGCATCACGTTCGACTACCACGCGAGCCGCAAGAGCGCGCCGCTCGAGGTACGCGTGCTGGGGCGTGATCGGGTCAAGACTCCCGCGGGGAAGTTCGATTGCATCATGATCGAGCCGATTCTCAAGGCGGGGGGCATCTTCAAGAACAACGGCCGGCTGGTCATCTGGCTCACGAACGACGATCGGCGCATGCCGGTCATGATGAGGAGCAAGGTGCTGATCGGATCCATCAGCGTCGTGCTGCAGGACTTCAAGACGGGGGCATGTTGTCGCGTTACCGCGAAGCCGATCTGTCCCGCCTCACGAATGCCTCCGTCGCCGACCGCCCGACCCGGGTCTCGGTGGCCGATTTCGCCCGGCCGCTCGATCCGGCCGCGGCCCGCGCCGTGATCGCGTCCCTGCCCGATCAGCTCGCCGCGCGCGCGTTGCGCGAGGTGGTGGCGCGCATCGCGCTCGCGCGGCGCGAGGGCAGGCCCGTCGTGGTGATGTGCGGCGGGCACGTGATCAAGGTGGGTGTCACGCCCTGCCTGATCGCGCTGCTCGAGCGCGGCATCGTGACGCACGTGGCCATGAACGGCGCCGCCGCGATCCACGACGTCGAGATCGCGCGCGTAGGGCGCACGTCGGAGGACGTCGAGGCGAACCTGCACGAAGGGCGTTTCGGCATGGTGGACGAGACCGGCGACTTCATGAACGGCGCCATGGTCGAGGGCGCTCGCCGCGGCGAGGGACTGGGGGAGTGCGGGGGCCGGACCGTGGAGGAGGAGGGCGCGCCGCATCGCGACGTGAGCCTGCTGGCGGCAGCCTGGCGTGCGAAGGTGCCCGCGACGGTGCACGTCGCGATCGGCACCGACACCATCCACCACCACCCGATGTGCGATGGGGCGGCACTCGGGGAAACCACCCTGCGGGACTTCCGGATTTTCGCCGGGACGCTCGCCGAAGCCCGCGGGGCGGTGGTCCTCAACCTGGGCTCGGCGGTCCTGATGCCGGAGGTCTTTCTCAAGGCTCTCTCGGTCGCCCGGAACCTGGGAGCCGATCTGTCGGGCCTGACCACGGTCAACTTCGACCAGATACAGCACTATCGCCCGCGCATGAATGTTGTCGAACGGCCCACCCGGGCCGTGGGTGGAAGGGGTTACTCCCTGACTGGCCACCACGAGATCATGATTCCCCTCTTTGCCGCGGCCGTGCTCGGGGAGTTTCCACGGTGAAGTGCGGCACACCCCTTGCTGCGCATCGGGTTGGCGGTGCGAAGCGTTCGGCGATTGACACCCAGACAATCATCGACGTAGACTCTTAAACCTCACCTCGCTGCGACTTAGAGTCGCAAAATGGCTACGGTTTGGAGGAAACGCCGAGACGCGTCTTGCTACTGCTTCGGAAAGGGCTGTGCGGCATTTGGCCCTGCCGTTGATTTGTTAGCCGGGACCAGTTCCTGGGACCCGAGCGCGTCCGGTAGCCCCGATGGTCGGCACCCTCGCCTGACCGATCCGCCGGCCGCTCCCCTGGGAGCGAAGCCCGCATATCCGGGAGACCGCGTGATCCGTAGCGCCTCGAGATTCCTGGCCTGCCTCCTTTTCCTGGCTGCCGTGCAAGCCGGGGTGGCCCGGGCGGCCGATCCCAACGCCGCCGATTCCGTCGCGATGGACTGGAGCCGGGTTCCCGAGTACCGCATGGTGCCGGGGGACAAGCTGTCGATCGACATGGGGCCGAAGCCGGACCCGTCGGATGAGTTCCTGCGCGAGGTCACGATCCGGCCCGATGGCCGCATCACCGTGTATCCGGTCGGCGACGTCGTGGCAGCGGGTCTGACCCCCATGGAACTGCAGAAGTCGCTGGTCGCGTTGCTTTCGGCCGCTCTCCGCCTGCCCCGCGCGACGGTCGAGGTGGTTTCCTCCGCGGCGAACCAGGTGCACGTGCTCGGTCGCGTCCTGCACCCCGGCTCCGTGCCGGCGCTGGCGTTCATGACCGTCTCGCAGGCGGTCGCCGCCGGCGGCGGCTTCTCAGACGACGCCGCGCGCAACAGCGTGCTGCTCATTCACCGTGAGGGCGCGCGCACGGTTCGCGTGACCCGCATTCCGCTGGACCGCACGCTGAAGGGCCAGTCGCTGGTCGATCCGGTCCTGTCGCGTTTCGACATCGTGTACGTCCCGCGTTCCACCGTTGGCAATCTGTCGGTGTTCCTGACGGAGTTCTTCGAGGGTGCCGGCTCCGCGGTGAACACCACCAGGATGGGGTGGGAGATGTTCAATCTGGACCGGGTGTACACAACCCGCGTCTTCCAGCAGCCATGAGCGCACCTCCCGTCGGGATGCAGCCGGGGCAGGGGTCCGCGCGACAGGCAACGTTGCGCGATTTCTTCGCGATCATCTTCCGGCGTCGCTGGCTCATCCTCGGCCTGTTCTTCGTCGTGGCCTCGACCGTGCTGGTCATCGCGCTCACGACACCCACGACCTACCTGTCCTCGGGACGCGTGCTCGTGACCCGGGGCGAACGCGAAAGCGCACTCGCCGGCCACATCCTGCTCCTGAACGACTGGGAGCAGGACCTCGCCGGTGAAGTCGCCAAGGTGCGCGGCACCGCCGTCATGGACCGTGCGAGCCAGCTGCTCGTGGAGCGCGCGAGGCGAACCCACCGCGCGCCGCTCACCATCGCCACCCGGCGCGTGGACGTCGAGGTGGTGGGCAAGAGCAACGTGCTGGGGATCGGGTACAAGGATCTCAATCCGGAGACTGCCCAGGAGATCTGCGACGCGCTGCTGACCGCCTACATGGAGTACCGGCAGGAGAGGCCGATCAGCGAGACCGACAAGGTGTTCGCATTCCAGCTGGACAGCCTGCGCCGGCAGATCGACGTCAAGACGGCATTGCGCGAGTCCGCCGCGACCCGCACGGGCGTCAACGATCCCGTGGAGATGACGCGGTCGTGGAATGGCCAGCTGGCGCTGCTGGAAGCGCGGCACAACGATGTTGCCGCCGACCTCGCCGCGGCGCAGAGCGCGCTGAAGACGATGCGCGAGCTGCTGCAGCACCCCGAGATCGACTTGCCGACCGTCGGTGGAGAGTCGCAGTCCGGCGACAACGCTCTCCAGCAGCTCAAGCAGAAGGTGACCAACCAGCAGGCGAACATCGCCACACTTCGCGAGCGGTATCGCGACGACTCACCCGAGGTCGTGAACGCGCTCGAGACGCTCGAAACCCTGAAGGCCCTCCTGCGCAGGGAAGTGAACCAGCGCATGGCGTTCGCCCAGTCCTGGGTGGACCAGTTGCAGGCGCGGCTCGCGGTGCACAATCGGGACCTGGCGCAGCAGCGCCTGCGGCTCGAAGGACTGCCCGCGAACCAGAAGCTCATCGACGGCCTCGATGCCGAGATCAAGACGCTGCGGGCGCGCAACGAGGAATACGTGAAGGCGCGCGACCAGGCGCGCATCACCGCCAACGTATCGCCCGGCGTGACGGTCGTCCTGCTGAACCCTGCCGGCCCGGCGACACCCGTGAACGTGCTCGACATCGTGCGCATGCTGCTGGCGCCCGCATTCAGCCTCGTCGTGGGTATCGGGCTCGCGTTCTTCGTCGACGGGCTCGACCTCACGGTGCGCACCGCGGGCCAGGCCGAGGCCTACCTCGACCTGCCGGTGCTCGCCACGCTGCCGGAGCGCCGCCGCCGTCGCGGCTGAGCGAATCGACCCCATGGAGATCCCGCGACCATGACCCGCATCTTCGACGCATGGAAGAAGTCCGACGCCTCGCCAAACGCCTCGGTTCCCGGGCACGGGGTGCCGGTGCCGACCGGCCGGGCGTCCGAAATCGCACGCGACAGCCTGCCGCTGCTTGGCGCGCTCCCGATCGGGGAGGACGTGCTGCGCGAGATGTCGGCTTTGCGCGTCACGCTCGAATCGACACTGGGCGATCGCTCGCCGCGCGTGGCCATGTTCCTCGGACCCCAGGGCGGCGAAGGAACCAGCACGATCGCGTTGCAGTTCGCACAGGTGCTCGCGCGCGACGTCATGCTGCGGCCGCTGCTCGTGGACTGTCACGCCCGTCGCCCGGCCTACACGGTGGACGAGTCGCGCCGCTGCGCGATCGTCTCGCCGGCGATCCTCTCCTGGGCCTCCGATGAGGGGTCCGTCGTGACCGCCAACCTGTTCGTGGTTCCGGTCTCGGACGCTCATCGCGCTGCGGGCATCATCCAGCCGGCGGCACTGCGCGAGACCATCGACGTCAACTCGCCCGGTTTCGACTGGGTGGTCCTGGACGGTCCGCCGGTGCTCGAGGCCCCGGATGCCGCCGCGCTCGGCGCTGTCGCCGATGGCGCGGTGCTCGTGATCCAGGTTGGCCACACCCGGCGACCCGTGCTCAACCGCGCCGCGGATCTTCTCACCAAAGCGGGAGCACGCGTGCTCGGCAGCGTCCTCAACCGTCGTGTCCTGGAGATCCCGGAGTTCATCTACCGCCGCATCTGACCGTCCCATGCGTCCGCGTCGCGCACCCACCGCGTCCGGTCCTTCGCGCGGCCGCGCCGCCGGAGGCTCCCGATGGAGCCGCAACCGCCCGTGAAGTCCCCCATAGCCCTCGCCCGCAAGTTCGCGGAGCCACCGAACGCGACCGCGGACTCCGCGTCCGTGCTGGACGGCGCACTCGCAATCGCACGCGAGTGGTCAGGGGAGCGCTGCATCGCGCTGGTGCTGGCGGGCAGCCACGCGACCGGTGAGGGGGTCTGGTGCGTGCACGAGGGCCGTCCGGTCACGCTCTCCGACCTCGATGTCTACGCCGTGCTCCCGGATGAGGCCGCGTGCCGCTCCGCCGCGGCACGCGCCCGCCGGGGTCATGAAGGGCTCGCGCCGCGGCTGCTGGCGCTGGGACTTGCCGCGCCCCTGGAGACCTGCTTTCGCACGCCTGCGGGGCTCGCGCGACTACCGGCCAGGCCCGGCACGATCGAGCTCGCCCGGCGTGGTCGCGTGGTCTTTGGAGATGCCGGGGTGCTCGCGTCGCTGCCGCGCTGGAGTGCCACCGACGTTTCACGCGAGGAGACGACGCTCCTGCTGGAAAACCGCGGCTTCGAACTGCTGCTTGCCCGCGCGGCCCGTCCGTCCGATCCGCTCGGCGTGTTGCGGGCCCGGCACGCGCTGCTCAAAGCGGCCGCCGATCTCGCGGCAGTTCTGGCGCTCGCGCACGGCGAGTTGCCCGATGGCACCGCGGCGCGCATCGAGTGGGCGCGGATGCGAGCGCTGCCCGGGCTTGCCGCGCGGCTGCCGCTGGAGCACCAGCGCGGCGCGGAGCTGTTGCCGGGGCTGTGGGACACGGCACTGGCGTGGCGCCGCGGCGCGGTCGTCGCGCTTGCCGCTCCCGAGGCCTCCGCGGAGTGGACGGCTGCGGTGCAGGCATGGTGCGCGGTGTGGTGGGCGCTGCACGGCGAAGGTTCAGACGACTCGTGGGCGCGTGCCCTGCGGGTCGCCGCCCGGGCCCCCATGCGCCGCCGCGCCCGGCAGGCCCTGATCACGGCCTCCCGCGGAGGGGCGACCGCTCCGCTCGGCGCCCGGGTGCGTGCCGCACTGGCCGGCACCCCGCAGCATCGCGTCAACGGCAGCGCCGCCGTGCTCCTGATTGCGGCCGCGCTGTCGTCGGGCCCCCCCGCGCTCCCCGTGGGCGCGCTGCGGGCCCTGCGTGCGCTCGACGTGACGCGCGCGGCGGACTGGGACGGAGCGCGCCGTGATGTCGTGCGCGCATGGGACCTGTGGGTGCTCGACGGGCAGCGCACGGTGGCGGACGCGTGAAGCCGATCATCGCCGTGCTGTTCGTGGACGCGCTGGGCTGGCGCCTCGCGGGCTCGCAACCGGGTTTTGCGGCGTCGCTGCCGAATCGGCGCGAGATCGCCACCATCCTGGGCTTCAGCGCCGGCGCGCTGCCGACCGCGTTCAGCGGCAGCCTCCCGCGCGAGCACGGGCGCTGGCTGATGTATCGCAGGGCCGGCGCCGAGCCCACTCCGTTCGCCGGTTTCGATCGCCTGCGCTGGTTGCCGCCGCGCCTGCGCCGCAGCTGGCGGCTGGGCCAGTGGCTCACCGGGCACGTGGCCCGCAGGGGCGTGCGGGGCTACTTCAACCTCTACGAAGTGCCGCGCGACGAACTGGCTCGGTTCGATCTCGCCGAGAAGGCGGACATCTTCGCGCCGGGCGGCCTCGGCGTGGACACGCTCTGGGACGCGCTCGAGCGCCGCGGAATCCGCTGGCGGGGTTGGAACTGGCGTACGCCGGAATCGGAGTCGCTCGAGCAGATGCTCGCATGCATCGCCGGCGGCGAGGAGGACTTCCTGTTTCTCTACACCGCCGACCTCGACGCGCTGCTGCATCGCGAGGGGTCCGCGGGCGAGGGGGTGCGCGCCAGACTCGGGCGCTACGACGCGTGGATCCGCGAAGCGTTCGCGGGCGCCGCGGGACGCGGACGACCGCTGTGGCTCTACGTGTGCTCGGACCACGGCATGGTGGACGTGACCTCATTCGTGGACGTGATGGCCCGGCTCGAGCGGCTGCCCGTGCGGCGAGGACGCGACTACCTGGCGTTCTACGACTCGACCATGGCGCGTTTCTGGTGGCGGAGCGGGCGTGCGCGCGAGGCCGTGCGCTCGGCGCTCGCCGCCGAGCCGCGCGGGCGCTGGCTCGGGCGCGAGGAGCTCGCGCGCGAGGGCGCGGATTTCGCCGGCAGCGAGTAC
>CAIXRL010000175.1 GCA_903921835.1 Candidatus Eiseniibacteriota bacterium
AACAGCACGCGCGGCTCGGCCAGCAGGCCGCGCGCGATCAGCACCTTCTGCTGGTTGCCGCCCGACAGGTCGCGCACGCGCTTCTCCAGCGACGGCGTGCGCACGCGCAGCTCGCTCGCGTAGCGGCCCGCCAGTCGCGCCTCCGCGGGATGGTCCAGCACGCCGGCGCGCGAAACGCGCCGCAGGCTGGCGAGCGTGGCGTTCTGCTTCACGTCCATCCCGGGCACGAGCCCGTAGCGCTTGCGATCCTCGGTGACCAGCCCCAGCCCGTGCGCGATGGCCGCGCGCGGCGCGCGCACGTCCAGCGCGCGGCCATCGAGGCGCAGCGTGCCCGCGCGACGCCGGCCCCACGCGCCAAAGAGGCTCATCACCAGCTCGGTGCGGCCCGCACCCACGAGCCCCGCGATGCCCAGGATCTCGCCGCGCCGCACCTCGAACGACACGTCGCGCACCACGACGCGCCCGTCGGCCGGATCCTCGACCGTCCAGCCCTCCACCGCGAGCACGGCCTCGCCGGGCTCGCGTTCGCGGTGCGGGTACATGTGCGCGAGGTCGCGGCCCACCATACTGCGGACCATGCGCTCCTCGGTCATGGCCGCGATGTCGTCCGTGCACACCGTGCGCCCGTCGCGCAGCACCGTGACGCGGTCGGCGATGCGGCGCACCTCGCCCAGGCGGTGCGAGATGTAGATCGCGCTCACGCCCCGCGAGCGCAGGTCCGCGAGGATGCGCAGCAGCGTCTCGGTCTCCGACCCGGCGAGCGCGGCGCTCGGCTCGTCCAGCACCAGAAGTCGCGCGTCGCGCGCCAGAGCCCTGGCGATCTCGACGAGTTGCTGCGCGCCCACGCCCAGGTCGGCCACGCGCGTCGCGGGGTTCACGTCCAGCCCCACGCGCGCGAGCGCGGCCCTGGCCTCGCGGTGCGTGCGCGGCCAGTCCACGACTCCCGGCGCGCGCAGACGCTCCGCGCCGAGGAACAGGTTCTCGGCCACGCTCCGCTGGCGCACCAGCGCGAGCTCCTGGTGGATGACCGCGATGCCCGCGCGCTCGGCGTCGCGCACGCCGTCGAACGCCTGCACGCGGCCGTCCAGCACGACGGTGCCGCCGTATGTGCCACGCGGGTGCACGCCTCCCAGAACCTTGATCAGCGTGGACTTGCCCGCCCCGTTCTCGCCCACGAGCGCGTGGATCGTCCCGCGGCCCACCTCGAACGTGACGCCGTCCAGCGCGCGCACGCCCGGGAAGTCGCGCGTGATGTCGCGCATTTCGAGCAGGAACCCGCTCACGGGGTTGCCTCGCGCGACCGGCGCATGGCCGTCAGGCGCCGGGCTCTTCGGCGTGCGTGCTCACGGCTTCGGCCGGTAGACCTGCTCGCGCCGCAGGTAACCCGAGGTGATGAGCACCGCGTCCAGGTTCTCGCGCGTCACCACCCGCGGCGTCAGCAGCACGGAGGGAATCGCATGCTTGTTGTTGTTCACGGTCCGGCCGCCGGTGGCGATGGGCCTGCCCTGGGCGAGCGCCAGCGCCATCTCGATCGCCTTGCGCCCCAGCGCGCGCGTGTCCTTGAACACGGTCATGCTCTGCGTGCCCTGGACGATGCGGATCGCCGCGGACAACTCCGCGTCCTGCCCGGTGACCGTCACGCGGCCGGCCATGTGCTGCGCCGCCAGCGCCTGGATCGCGCCGCCCGCGGTGCCGTCGTTGGGCGCCAGCACGCCGTCCACGTGGTTGGCGTTGGCGGTGAGCGCCTGCTCCATGATGCGCTGGGCCTCGGCCGGCTGCCAGTCCTTGACGAACTGGTCCATCACGATCTTCAGGTCGCCCTTCTTCACCGCCGGCCCGATGAACTTCATGGCGCCCTCGCGGAACAACTTCGCGTTGTTGTCCGTGGGCGAGCCCGCGAGCACGACGATGTTGCCCTTCTTCACGCGCCCGACCAGGAACTCGCCCTGGAGCTCTCCCACCTTCACGTTGTCGAACGAGATGTAGTAGTACTCGCGCGGCGAGTCCATCACGAGCCGGTCGTAGCTGATGACCCTGATGCCCGCGCGCGCCGCCATGTCCACGATCACCGAGGCGCTGGACGCGTCGTGCGGCGCCAGGATCAGCACCTGGATGCCCTGCGCGATCAGGTTCTCGCACTGCGCCACCTGCCGCGCGGCGTCGTTGTCGGTCACCTGCACGCGCAGGTCAAGCCCCAGGCGCGCCGCCTCGGCCTCCATGGCCTGCTTGTCGCGCACCCAGCGTTCCTCGCGCTGCGTCGGCAGCGACAGCCCGATCTTCGGGCGCGCCGCCTGGGCGGCCCCGCTCACCAGCGCCAGCGCGGCCATGCAGGCCAGGGCGCAACTCACGATGATCCGCTTCAAGTGACACCTCCGTGTGACGGCCCGCGCAGTGATGGACGAGCCGGGAGCGTGACGACGACGGTCGGGACGACGGAACCCGGCGAGAATAGCAGCAAGACGCCCGCGGGGCGGCCCGCGAGATCCCGCGAGATTCCGCGGCACCGCCGTCGGGCCGCGTTTGGCGGCCGCACGCGAAGCGAGAACCTCGTAGTAGGAGCTCGGCGTGGACTCCCCAGTGACACGGCCGGCCGTCGCCTCCGGCGTGTCATGGCACCGCGCGGCTAGCCGCGCCAGCGTCCGCCGGCCGAGCGCTGGGGCGCCGACACCCGGACACGCA
>CAIXRL010000176.1 GCA_903921835.1 Candidatus Eiseniibacteriota bacterium
CCGAATCGCTCACCACCAACGTGCTCGGCCAGCTCAACCTCTTCGAGGCGGTGCGCCGCATCGGCCTCACCTGCCGCATCCAGATCGCCTGCTCCAGCGAGGAGTACGGCATGGTCTACGCGGACGAATTGCCGATCAAGGAGACGAACCCGCTGCGGCCGCTCTCGCCCTACGCGGTCAGCAAGGTGGCCCAGGACCTGCTGGCCTACCAGTACTGGATGTCCTGGAAGGTGGACTCGGTGCGCACCCGCGGCTTCAATCACGAGGGCCCGCGGCGGGGCCCGGTGTTCGTGGCCTCGGACTTCGCCAAGCAGATCGCCGACATCGAGAAGGGGCTCAAGCCCCCGGTACTCCACGTCGGCAACCTCGAGGCGAGGCGCGACTTCACCGACGTGCGCGACATGGTGCGCGGCTACTGGCTGGCCCTGGAGAAGTGCGAGCCGGGCGAGGTCTACAATCTCTGCAGCGGCAGGGACTACAGCATCCAGCAGGTGCTGGACCTGCTGCTCGGCATGACGAAGGTGAAGATCGAGGTGCGCCAGGACCGCACGCGGCTGCGGCCGAGCGACGTGCCGGTGCTGCTCGGCGACCGCACGAAGTTCACGCAGGCGACCGGCTGGGCGCCGGTGATCCCGTTCGAGCGGACGCTGCAGGACATGCTCGACTTCTGGCGCGCGCGGTAGCCGGCCGTCCCATGCCGGGCCGGACCGTCCTCGTCACGGGCGTGAGCGGCTTCGTCGGGCCCCACCTGACGCGCACGCTCGTCGCGGCGGGAGCGCGCGTCGTGGGGCTCGGCGTCGAGCCGGAGCCGCCCGCCGGGGTCCCGCTCGCGGGCTGGCACGTCGCCGACCTGCGCGAGCCGGCGCCGGTCGCGCAGGCGATCGCCCTGGCGAAGCCCGACGCCGTGGTCCACCTCGCAGGCCAGAGCAGCGCCGCGCGCTCGTTCGAGGACCCCGCCGCCACCTTCGCGGCGAACGTGACCGGGGCCCGCAACCTGCTCGAGGCGGTGCGCAGCGGAGTCCCGGCAGCGCGCCTGCTGATCGTGGGGAGCAGCGAGGTCTATGGTCCGCAGCCCGCGGGCTCGCGCGCGGGGGAGGAGACGCCGTTCGCGCCCGTGAGCCCCTACGGGGCCTCCAAGGCCGAGGCGGACCGCCTTGCGGAGGCCAGCGGACAGGGGGAGCGGGCGCTCGATGTCATCCGCGTGCGCGCGTTCAGCCACACCGGCCCCGGCCAGAGTCCAATGTTCGTCGTGCCCGCCTTCGCCCAGCAGATCGCCGCCGTCGAGGCGGGGCGCGGCGAGCCCGTGCTGCGCGTCGGGAACCTCGAAGTGACGCGGGATCTGTGCGACGTGCGCGACGTCGTGCGCGCGTACGTCGCGCTGCTCGAGCGCGGCACGCGCGGCGCGGCCTACAACGTCTGCCGGGGCGAGGGCGTGAGGCTCACCGAGGTGGTGCGCCGGCTGGTGGGGATGGCGCGCGTCGCGATCCGGGTCGAAGTGGACCCCGCGCGCCTGCGTCCGGCCGACCTCCCGTGGCTGGTGGGCGACCCGTCGAAGATTGCGCGGGACACCGGCTGGCGCTGCGAGATCTCCTTCGAGCAGACACTCGCTGACGTGCTGGAGGAGTGGCGCGGGCGGGGGGCCTGAGCGCCCTCTTGCGCGAACTCTATCCTGCCGCGCGCCGTTCCCTGGCCTCGAACAGCACTCGCTTCCCCGGCAGGACGACGTAGCGCCAGACCAGGACGGTGAAGCCGCCCAGCAGGCACGCCGCGCAGATCGCGCGGGGCACGAGACCCGGCAGAGTGCTGCCGGCCGCGATCAACAGTGCGCTCCCAACACCGATGCGCAGAGCCGTCTTCGAGCCGGTTCCATGGGGGGTGAGTCGCCGGTGGGCCATCCAGAAGAGCGCGGCTGCGTCCACCGCCACGCGCGCCAGCCAGGCGATGGCCGCACCCTCGATGCCGAACCGTCCGATGAGCCACCACACGGTGAGCAGGTAGACCGGCAGTTCCAGCAGGTGCAGGCGGGCGCCGAGATCGGGCCGTCCGCTGCTCTGCAGGAACGCCAGGGCCACCTGCGCCATTCCGTTCAGGAACATTCCCAGGGCCAGGAAGCGCAGGACGGGCGCGCTGTGGACCGCGAAGTCCGCACCGAGCCACAGGGTGAGCAGTTCACCGGGGAACAGGACGCACGCCACCACCACCGGGAAGAGCAGCGTCGCCACGGCGCGCACCGACCACTCGAACAGCCGCCCCGCGCGCTCGCGATCGGTGTCGTAGCAGGCGGCGAATGCGGGGAACATCACGCTCACCACGGGCATGGAAAGGACGCCGAAGCGCTGGGCCAGGTCATAAGGGGTCGTGTAGTAAGCCACCATGGCCATGGAGAGCATGCCGCCGATTAGGAATCGATCGAGATAGACCATCAGGGGGCTCACGACCGCGGTGACCGTCATCCAGCCGCCGAAACTGAGGATGGGCCCCAGCAACGCGCGCCGGGGTGCGTTGCGCGCCGCAAGGCCCGGCGTGCTGACGAGGCAGGCGGCGAGATGGCCAAGCCCGCCGAGGATTCGCACGAAGGCGAGCGCCAGCCCCACGGGCAGGAGGCTGGTCCCGAAGTGCAGCGCGAGCAGCGGGGCGAGATAGGTCAGGATCCCCATGGGCACGCGGATGACGTTCAGAACCCCGAAACGCTGTTGCGCGGCCAGCACGCCGGCCAGCGCGGCAGTGCCCGTCACGACGGGCAGCGAGCAGGCGAGCACCCACGTGAGCTGGAGGGCCTCGTGCTGGAGCGCACCAGGGACGTGCAACACGGTGCCCACCAGCCAGGGGGCGGCCGTCGCGATCAAGACGGCGCCCACGATGCCCATCAAAGTGGTGAGGGCGAGAGCAGTCCACACCAGCGCGGGCACGTCGGCCTCGCGACGTGCGGCAAGGCGTTCGCTGACGAGGCGCGTGAGGGCTCCCGACACTCCGAGGTCGAAGAGCGTGAAGTAACCGATCAGCATCCAGGCGAGCGAGAGGATGCCGAAGCGGTCCACGCCGAGGGTCCGGACGAGCGATGGGACGAGGACCAGCGCGGCCAGCACCGGCAGAACCTGGCCGATCTGGTTCCAGCCCGTGCCGCGCAGGAGGGTCCTGGCGCTGGTGAGCCGCGGTGGCGAAATGGACTCCTGAGGGCTCACCGGGGCAGGGTTGCGTGGTTCATTCGCGTGCGTCCGCCCCGGGGGAAGAGCGCAGGGAAGTCCCTGGACGCGAGTGGTGGTCCGTCATCCTGCCTCCTTACATCCGAGTCGCCATGTGCGTCCTTCGGACTCCATTCCGCCGGACAGTAGTCCCCGACCCCGGCCTTCTCAAGCGGTCACCCTGCTCTGCCAGAGGTCCGCACGGTTCCCCCGGTTGACCATGGCCCCGGCGACCTCCTAGACTCCAGCGCCTGCGGCACTTCATCCCTGTGCGGGCGCTACTCCCCAGCCGCTTCGCACCCGCTCGTGCGGAGCCGCACGCCATCGAAAGGACCTCCGCTTGTACTCCATCACCGTGGTTGGCACCGGCTACGTCGGACTCGTCAGCGGCGCGTGCCTGGCGGATTTCGGCAACCGCGTCACCTGCGTGGACGCCGACGCCGGCAAGATCGAGCGGCTGCGCGGCCTCGAGATGCCCTTCTTCGAGCCCGGCCTGCCCGAACTGGTCGCGCGCAACGTGCAGGAGGGCCGGCTCCACTTCGAGAGTGACCTGGTCGCGGCCCTCAAGGGCTCCCAGGTCGTCTTCATCACCGTGGGCACGCCGCCCCGGCCCGACGGCAGTGCGGACACCCGGGCCATCTACGACGTGGCGAAGACGGTGGCGCAGCACCTCGACGGCTACAAGCTCGTGGTGCAGAAGAGCACGGCCCCGGTGGGCACGGCCCGCGCGCTCTACCCCTTCATCGCCCGGCATGCGAAGCGCGGCGCGAAGTTCGACGTCGCCTCGAACCCGGAGTTCCTGCGCGAGGGCTCGGCGATCGAGACCTTCATGCGGCCCGACCGGGTGGTGATCGGCGCCGAGTCCAGGCGCGCGGCCGACCTGCTCCGGAAGATCCACGCCCCGCTCTTCCTGCTCGAAACGCCCATGGTCGTCACGACCCTCGAGAGCGCCGAACTCATCAAGTACGCCTCGAACTGCTTCCTCGCGGCGAAGATCTCCTTCATCAACGAGATCGCCAACCTCTGCCAGGAGTTGGGCGCCGATGTGCAGGCGGTGGCGAAGGGCCTCGGCATGGACCGCCGCATCGGCTCGAAGTTCCTGCACGCGGGCCCCGGCTAC
>CAIXRL010000177.1 GCA_903921835.1 Candidatus Eiseniibacteriota bacterium
CGAAACGCCCGACGATTCGTTCGACCTGGTCATGAACCGCTGGCTGCTCTACCAGTCGATCAGCTCGCGGCTGTGGGGCCGCACGGGCTTCTACCAGCCCGGCGGCGCGTATGGCTTCCGCGACCAACTGCAGGATGTGATGGCGCTCGACCTCGCGCGACCTGACCTCTACCGCGAGCACCTGCTGCGCTGCGCCACGCGCCAGTTCCTCGAGGGCGACGTCCAGCACTGGTGGCACCCGCACACCGGCCGCGGCGTGCGCACGCGCTGCTCCGACGACCTCCTGTGGCTGCCCTACGCGGTGACGCACTACGTGCGCAGCACCGGCGATCGCGCGGTGCTGGACGTGCAGGTGCCGTTCCTGGACTCGCCCGCGCTCGCGCCGGGCGAACTGGAGAGCTACAGCCAGCCGCATGTCTCACCGCAGGGCGGCACGCTCTACGAGCACTGCATCCGCGCCATCGAGCGCGGGCTCACGATCGGCGAGCACGGCCTGCCGCTGATCGGCACCGGCGACTGGAACGACGGCATGAACCGCGTCGGGCAGGCCGGCCGCGGCGAGAGCGTGTGGCTCGGCTGGTTCCTGGCGCGCATCCTCGACGACTTCGCCGCGCTCGTGGACGGCCGCGGCGACGCTGCGCGGGCCGGCCGCTGGCGGGGCGAGCGCGAGCGGCTGAAGGCCATGCTCGAGCAGGCGTGGGACGGCGACTGGTATCGCCGCGCGTACTGCGACGACGGCACGCCGCTCGGTTCGGCGCAGCTCTCCGAGTGCCGGATCGACTCCATCTCGCAGAGCTGGGCTGTCCTCTCCGGCGCTGCGCCGGCCGCGCGCGCCGAACGCGCCATGGACGCCGTGCGCATGCAGCTCGTGCGGCGCGACCCGGGCGTGATCCTGCTGCTCGCCCCGCCCTTCGACCAGTCCACGCTCGAGCCCGGATACATCAAGGGGTACCTGCCCGGCGTGCGCGAGAACGGCGGCCAGTACACGCACGCAGCGCTGTGGGCTGTCATGGCGCTCGCGGAACTCGGGAACGGCGACGAGGCGGTCGAGCTGTTCCACATGCTCAACCCCATCAATCACACGCGCACGCCCGCCGACGTGGATCGCTACAAGGCGGAACCGTTCGTGGTCGCCGCCGACGTCTACACGCGCGTCCCGCACATGGGCCGCGGCGGCTGGACCTGGTACACCGGCTCCGCGGCATGGATGTACCGACTCGGCCTGGACTCGATCCTTGGACTGCGCCCGCAGGGCGACTGCTTCTCGGTCACGCCGTGCATACCGGCGTCATGGGACGGCTTCCGCGTGTCATGGAAGCACGCCGAGGAGCGCTACGCGATCGCCGTCGAGAACCCCGCGCACCGGAACCGCGGCGTAGCGTCCGCCACGCTGGACGGGGTCCCCGTGAACCCGGCCGCCATCCCGCTCGCGCACGACGGCGGCGAGCACTTGGTGCGCGTGGTGATGGGAGAATGCGTTACCGAGTGAGCCCGGAGCTGAAACGGCGAGTGGCGGGCTGCGAGGCTTTCCGGCCGCACCGCCCGCCACTCGCCGCCTTCACCCCGCGACCGGATCTAACCCGGAGTATTCATGAGCTCTCGGCTCGCGGTTCATGAATACTCCGGGCTAACGGGACCGCTTTAGGGCTTGCGGGATCGCGCCCTGCTTCTCCATCTGCGGCATGATCTCGTCGTTGACGGCCCTGTCCACCGTGCGGCCACCAACCGACTCGAGCGTGCGCAGCGTGCCCGACCAGACCAGGTGCCCTCCGTCCCCCCGCGTGGACCACAGGTCCGTCTCCAGCCGGATGATCGTGTCCGTCTCGGTGTAGCCCGGATCCTGCACGGTCACCCAGTAGGAGTGGAAGCGGCGATAGCCGCGATTGTCCGCCGGGAAGACCTGCTCCTCGTGCAGCGCCCCGGGCACGTAGCGGCTCGTCGCCTCGTTCGGCAGCCGGCTCGAAGTGAGCACGGCATCGAAGCCGTCCCTGCGCACCGCATCCACGACCTGGTCGGTGTCCGGAACGGCATCCGGGAAGCTCCGGTACGAAGGTGTCGCGCTCACACCTCGCGCCGCCAGTGCCCCGACGAAGGCGTCTTCCCACCGGCGCCTCAGCACGGGGTTCTTGCGAACGCCGACCACGAACACGCTGTGCAATGCACTGGCCGGCACGGCGGGATCGCTCCACAGGTTGGTCATTTCCGACTGCACCGCGCACCCGGCCGTTACCGCCAGGGTGAGCAACGCGATCGCCGAAACGCGACTGCGAAGCGCGGGATGCGTGCGTCGAACGTTCGTCATGAACTCCCCCTATTTGCTCGGGTGGTGAAACGACACCAGCTCGAGGTGCGCCGGACCGACGGCCACCTGCGACTGCTCGCAGCTGATGAACCGGTCGAATGCCGGCATGGGCGTGATCGCGATGATCCTGCCGTTCGGGTTCTTGTCCGCCTTCAGCGCGCCCAGGTTCTGCGCCGCGGACCCTGCAGCCGGCCCGCGCGCCCGGAGTACGTAGACCTCTGAGCCGGGCGAGGTGCGGCCGGCGGGAGCCAGGTGCTTGACGCGGAGCTTGATCCCGACGTTGCCGTTGTGGGTGGTCTGCAGCTGGACATCGCCCTGCCGCGCCGGGGCCTTCGGGCTGCTGCCCAGCGGGAACGCCGGAGCGGCATTGGCTGTCGTGACGGTGCCCGCGAACAGGAGCGCCAGCAACGCGCCGAGTGCTGCCGGCTTGAAATGAGTCTTCATGGAGTCATGATCCTTGAGGGCAGGTGATGTCATGGATCCGGGGGCCACGCGCCACCGGGATTCGGCGTGAGCGCTCACCTTCCGCGGGAGTGCACACGCGAGTTCCGTGCCGCGCGGGCGCGTCCGGGTACCCCCGCGCTCAACTCCATACTGCTGCCCACGTAACCAGGGATTCGCCCCCGTCCGCGGGCGGGGGCGCCTGTCGGCGGCGCCGCTGGAAGCGGAGAAACGTGCAGACCCGGCGGTAGTTGCTTCAATGCCCTGACACGTCCCCTGGCGGCCCCCCGGCAGGCGAGGCGCGTCCGCCACACCGAGGCGGGATGGCGACTTCTTGCGCCGTGCCCACAGGCGGGCCATCTCCCCGCACCCGCTGCGAATTGGAGCTTTAGCTCCAAACTGATCGCCACCCCGTCCTGGCCCCGCCCTTGCGGTGAAGTGAAAGCGCCCGCGCCCTGCGGGCGACATCATCCCATCACCTGCAGGCCCGCCTGATGAGCGGGGACCGCCCGCGCCCTGCGGGCGCGATGACCCTCCTACCAGCACAACTCGAGCCCGGCTGCCGGCCACGTCCCCCGTGGCCACACGGCGGCCGCGCGTCCCAGACCGTGTGCCCGTCCCCACCACTTCCAGGGAGGTACCGTGCGCCCAAACATCCGCCTCATCGCAGCGCTGTGCCTGCTCTCCTGCCTGCTCGGCGCTTCGTCGCCGGTCGCCCGTGCGGCAGCCGGCTCCGCGACGATGCACTGGACCGCGCCGGGAGACGATTCGCTCGTGGGTCGCGCGACCGCTTACGACATGCGCTACTCGCTGGTGCCGATCACGGCGGCAAACTTCACGCTCGCCACGAAGGCGACCGGCGTTCCCGCGCCAAAGGTCGCGGGATCGCCCGAAAGCCTGATCGTCACGAACCTCGTTGCCGGCTCCGGCTACTACTTCGCACTCAAGACCGTCGACGAGGCCACGAACTGGTCCGGAATCTCGAACGTCGCCTACTCAACGATCAGGACCACGGCGGTCCGTCTCCCGGTGGCGCTCCGGCTTTCACCACCGTGGCCGAATCCCGCGTACGGATCGGCGCACTGGTCGTACACGCTCCCCGAGGCGGGGCCGATGGAGATCGTGGCGTTCGATCTGGCGGGCAGGCGCGTGCGCCGGATCGCAAGCGAGTGGGCCGCGGCAGGTCAGGGTGAAGCGAACTGGAACCTCAGGGACGACGCCGGCCGGGCCATCGCACCGGGCGTCTACCTGGTCCGCGCAACGCTCGGCGGCAGGACCACCACACACCGTCTCGTCGTCACGCACTGACCCCCGGGGGGCCACCGCCGCTCCACACCACGCGCAACTCCCATCGCGTGGCCCCCTGTTTCGCTCACCGCACCGTCCAGATCACTCGTAACGCAGGGCATCGATCACGTTGAGCGCCGCCGCGCGACGGGCCGGCCAGACCCCGAAGATGATCCCGACCGCCGCAGCGAAGGCGAACGCGATCAGCACCGAGTCGAGGCTCACCGCGGTGGTCACGTGGAAGATGGCCTTCATCGCGACGGCCCCTCCGACCCCGCACGCTATGCCGACCAGGCCGCCCAGCATGCACAGCACCACAGCTTCGATCAGGAACTGCAGCAGGATGTTGGGCTGGGTCGC
>CAIXRL010000178.1 GCA_903921835.1 Candidatus Eiseniibacteriota bacterium
AAGAAGATCGGCCGGCCGCGCCGGAACCGTGTTGCAGACACGATGAGGACAGCGGCCGGTCGAGCTTCGCAGCGGATGACGCGCAGATCGCGCTCGCAGGCCGCGGGCTCATGAATACTCCGGGCTAGGCTCCTCCCGTTCAGTGATCCCCAGCCATTTGCCGGTACCGGCCAGGGCGGCAGCTGCGAGGCGCGTGAAGCCCCTCGGGGGCCGCACCATCATGATCCGGCCGCAGTCGCGACGGCATCACGTGTCGTTGCACAGGAAGGACGTACCATGAACAACCTCGAGCCGATCGTCGCCAGCCTGCCGCTCTTCGCCGGCATGAAGGAGGAGCACATCGTTCTGCTCGCGGGCTGCGCGCGCAACGTTCGCTTCGAGGCTGGCGAGTACGTCGGGCGCCTCGGCGAGCCGGCCGACAGCTTCTGGGCCATTCGCGAGGGCCGGATGGCGCTGCAGATCCAGAGCGCCGAGCGAGGTGCGCTCACCGTGCTCACGATGGGCGAGGACGACGTCCTGGGCTGGTCGTGGCTCGTGCCGCCGCACCAGTGGCACTTCGACGCCCGTGCGCTCACGTCCACGCGCGCGATCGCGTTCGACGGGCGCTGCCTGCGTGGCAGGTTCGAGGACGACTACGAGTTCGGCTTCGAGCTGCTCAAGCGCTTCTCGCACATCATCGTCGAGCGGCTCGAGGCGACGGGCCTGCAGTTGCTGCACGCCTTCGCGCACCACGACTGACCCTGCGGTCGCCGCCGGGCGCCGTCGCTGGAGCGCGTGCCAGACGAGGCTTGGCGGCGGCGTGACTTCAGGCCGTCACGCCGGGTGCCTGGCCGCGTATTCCCCCGCCGGCCTGCATTTCTAGCCCGGGCTAAATGACGTTCAGTGATTCCGAATTGGTCGCAAGTCGTTGTCCCAACGCGGCGTGGCGCAGGTTGCCGGCGGCCGGCGCTGCCAACGGCCTCGCACCAATGGAGTTGGCCGAGACCGTCAGGGGCCGTGTTCTCGGGGCTGATGCAGAATCGCTGAACGTCATTTGGCGTCCGAAGCCCCCGAGGTCACGCCATGCACCGCACCCCGGTTGCACGCCTCCTTGCTGTCGCTCTTGCCGCGGCTCTCGCCGCGACGTCCGCGCTCGCGGCCCCGGCGCGTGCCCGCGCCCCGCGGACGGAGTCCGCGACGTTCGCGGGCGGTTGCTTCTGGTCCATGGAGGCGCAGTTCGAGGGGCTGTCCGGCGTGCGCTCGGTGACGTCCGGTTACACGGGTGGCTGGAAGACGCGCCCGACGTACGATGAGGTGTGCGCGCACACCACGGGGCACCTCGAGTCGGTCGAGATCGTGTTCGACCCGGCGGTCGTGTCCTACGCGCAGCTGCTCGACCGTTTCTGGCACGGCGTGGACCCGACGCAGGCAGCCGGGCAGTTCTGCGACATCGGCGACAGCTATCGCAGCGCGATCTTCTGCCACGGCGCCGCGCAGCGGCAGCAGGCGCTGGCATCGAAGGCGGCGCTCGAGCGCTCGGGGGTGCTGCGCAAGCCGGTGGTCACGCGCATCGTGGCCGCGGGAGAGTTCTGGCCCGCGGAGGAATACCACCAGGACTTCCGGAGGAAGAACCCGGTGCGCTACCGCGAGTACCGCGAGAGCTGCGGCCGCGATCGCCGGCTCGCCGAACTGTGGGGCCGTGCGGCGGTGAAGCCGCTCGTGTACTGACGCGGCGCGAGCCCGGCGCGCACGTTGGCGCGCGCGGGCATTCGCGGTACGTTGCCCGCATGCCCACCCACATCTCCGCACCCGCGATCATCGAGAGCGCCGGCAACAAGCCCAAGCGCATCGAGGAGTTCTTCGGCCGCGTCCGTTCCGGCGACGCCGGCGTCAGCGTTGCACGCATGACCAGCCCCGGCGGCTGGGTCGAGCCCGCGCAGCGCCCCGCTTTCGACGAGTACACGGTCGTGCTTTCCGGGCTGCTGCGCATCGAGCACGACGGCGGTGTGCTCGACGTGCGTCCCGGCGAGGGCGTGGTGACGCGCGCCGGCGAGCGCGTGCGCTACAGCACGCCCGAACCGGAGGGCGCGCAGTACGTCGCGGTCTGCCTGCCGGCATTCACTCCGGACTCCGTGCACCGCGAGGACTGAGACACCGTCCGCGGCTCCGGGACCAGGGTGTGCTTCGCCGGCGGCCGGCGCGAGAGCGGGGAGACCGGCGCGGACAAAGTGCGCCGGAGTCCCCAAGCTCGCGCCACCCGCGCGGGCGACGGTCAGGAGACGCCGAGCGCCGTGCGCTCGCGCTCCTCGAGTCCGTACAGCGGCTGGTACTTCCGCCACAGGTAGTTCATGTACGGTTCGATCGACATGTCGCTGCCCGTGGCGCCCCGGATGGCCTCGGCCGCGGTGATCTTCATGCCGTGCTGGTAGAGGTTCTCGCGCAACCAGCCGCGCAGCGTGCCGAACTCGCCCTTCGTGATCTGCGCCGGGATCCCGGGGTGCGCCGCGACGGCCGCGTCGTGGAACTGCGCGCTCATCACGTTGCCGAGCGTGTAGCCCTGGAACACGCCGCCGATCGGGCCCGAGTACCAGTGCACGTCCTGCAGCACGCCGTTGCGGTCGTCGGGCACCGGGATGCCGAAGTCCGCCTCGAAGCGCTCGCGCCAGACGCGCGCGAGATCCTTCACCGCGAGCCGGCCCTCGAGCAGGTCCAGTTCGAGGTCGAAGCGCAGCATGACGTGCAGGTTGTACGTCACCTCGTCCGCGTCCACGCGGATGAGCGAGCGCTCGACCTTGTTGATGGCGCGGTAGAAGGTGTCGAGCTCGACCTTGCCGAGCTGCGAGGGGAAGGCCCCCTGCAGCCGCGGATAGAAATGCTCCCAGAAGCCGCGGCTGCGGCCGACGAGGTTCTCCCACAATCGCGACTGGCTCTCGTGGATGCCCGACGAGGTTCCGCCCGCCAGCGGCGTGCCTTCGAACTCCGTGCGGATGCCCTGCTCGTAGAGCGCGTGACCGCATTCGTGCAGCGTCGAGAACAGCGCGTCGGTGAGGTCGTTCTCGCGAACGCGCGTTGTGATGCGGATGTCGCCGAGCGAGAACTTGGTCATGAACGGATGGTGCGTCAGGTCCTGGCGGCCGCGTTCGAAGTCGAAGCCGTATGCGCGGATCACCTCGAGCCCGAACGCGAGCTGCTGGTCGGCGGGCGCGTACTGCTCGAGGCACGCGCCGTCGGCCGGTGCGCGCGACGTGATCGCGCGCACGATGGGCACGAGCCGCGCGCGCAGCGCCGTGAAGAGCGCCTGCACGCTCGCGGCCTTCATGCCGTAGTCGTACAGGTCGATCAGCGGGTCGGCGATGCTGTCGTAGCCGGGGAAGCAGTTCGCCTGGCGGCGGCTCAGCTCGAGCGTCTTCTCGAGCAGCGGGCGCATGGTGGCGAAGTCGTTGGCCGGCCGCGCCACTGTCCACGCCTGGTAGATCGTCGCGGCGTGTTCGTTGAACTCGGAGACCAGTGCGCCGGGAATGCGCACGGACTGCTCGTAAAGGCGGCGCGTCACGCGCACCAGCGCGGCGTCATCGTGGCCGGGGGGCAGCGCGGCCGTCTCGCGCTCGAGCTGGTCGAGCAGCCGGCCGACGGCGGCATCCGTGAACTTCTCGTGCGCGAGCCGGCTCAGCGTCGCCGTCTGCCGCCCGCGCGCCGGGCTGCCGCCCGGGGGCATGAACGTCGTCTGGTCCCAGCGGAGCAGGGCGGCGGCCCCGTTGATGTCGTCCACTTCCAGCAGGCGTGCCTTGAGTTCGTCGAGAGGTTTCATTCGATCCTCCGGGGTGTTGCGTTCAGGTTGACCCAGGCATCCTACCGCAACGAGAAGCCTCCCGGCGGCGGAGCCACCGGGAGGACTGCCCGGACGATTCATGAACCGCGAGCCGAGAGTGCGGGATGTACGTCAGCAACAGGAAGATCGACCGGCCGCGCCGCAGCCGTGTTGTCCACACGATGAGGACAGCGGCCGGTCGAGCTTCGGGGTACCCACCGAAGGTGGGTCCGGATGGCGCGCAGATCGCACTCGCAGGCGGCGGGCTCGTGAATAGTCCGGGCTAGATCGGACGCTGCGGCCCGCGGGCGCTCAGGCGGGCGAGGCCGCGTCCGCGGCGACGATTGGCGGGGCAACCGGCTGTGGCAGCGAGACGCCGCGCGGGACAGCGTCCGTGTCCCCTCCGGCCGGCTGCACACGTGTGTCCCCGGGCTGCGGCGGTGGCGGCCGGAAGCTCCCCGCCACCGCGGTGATGGTCGTCGAGGTTGCGGCCGTCGCGGAGACGCTCTGCAGCGTCTTGGGATCGCCGCCTGCGACGTTCGCGACCGATACCTCGCGACCCTTCAGCATTGCGCCCAGGTCGTGAAGAAAGGTCTTCACGACGCGGGAGATGTCCTTCATCTCCTGCTGGCTCAGGTTGCCCTGGACCTCGACGGAGACCTGGCTCGAAGAGGAGGCGCTCCATGCGCCGCCGCGCACGCCGCCGCCCCGGACACCGGCGTAGGTGGCGGTCGTGTCGAAGCTCGCGGAGATCGACACCGTGTCGCCTTCCTTCGTCGTGATGCTCAGGCTGGCGGTGATGTCGCGCGTCGCGCTCGCCGCGGTCACGGACGTGCTACCGCCCGCCGGAGCCTGTGGACGGGGACGGCTCCAGGGCTGGAGCGCCGCCGGGGCCTGTCCTGTGCGAATGTCATGAATCATGGTGAAATCCTCCATCCTTGGGAATGCGAGGGCGCTAGCCCGGAGTATTCATGAGCCCGCCGCCTGCGAGCGCGATCTGCGCGTCATCCGCTGCGAAGCTCGACCGGCCGCTGTCCTCATCGTGTGGACAACACGGTTCCGGGGTACCCGCCGAAGGTGGGTCCGGCCGGCCGATCTTCTTGCGGCTGACGCACATTTCGCACTCTCGGCTCGCGGTTCATGAATAATGCGGGCTTGCCAGTCTCGGGCCCCGCGCGGAGGACTTGAGAGCGCGGCGACCGGGCTCAGGCCGCCCGGTCCCTGCGGGAGGAAACCCAGCGCTCCAGCGCCCCCGCCAGGTCTCTCTCCTTGACGGGCTTGGAGAGGAAGTCGTCCATGCCCGCCGCGAGGCAGCGCTCGCGATCGCCTGACATGGCGTTGGCGGTGAGCGCCACGATGGGGACCCGCGGACCGTCGGCCTCGAGCCGGCGAATCTCCGCCGTCGCCTCGAAGCCGTCCATCTCGGGCATCTGGCAATCCATGAAGACAATGTCGTAGGGCAGCTGGCCGAAGAGCTCCACGGCTTCGCGGCCGTTGGCCGCCACGTCCACGCGGCAGCCGTACTTGGACAGCATGCGGGACGCCACCTTCACGTTGATCGCGTTGTCCTCGGCCACGAGCACGCGCGCGTGTCCCATTACCGGCACGGGCCCCTGGGTGGCACGCCCGTGATCCTCCGCGAGCAGGTGACGGGTGATGATGCCGGTCAGCCCGCCGGTCTCGCGTGCGCCGAGCGCGGCGGCGAGCGCGTCCCCGAGGATGGAGGGTTTGAGCGGCTTCACGAGGTAGCCGTCGAAGCCGATGTCGGCGAAACGGCCGGCCTCGCCGCGCCTGGCACTGCTCGTGAACAGCACCATCGCCAGGCGATCGAACGCGCGCTGGTGACGGATGATCCGGCCCAGCTCCTCTCCGTCCATACCGGGCATCATGTGGTCGAGCAACGCGAGCCGGTACGGATCCGCGGTGCCGGCCGCCGCCTGCAGCAGCGCCAGGCCATCGTGCGCGGACTCCGCGGCGTCCACGCGCATGCCGAAGCTGCGGAGCTGCTCCTGCAGCACACGGCGATTGACCTCGTTGTCCTCCACGACGATGACGCGGACGTCGTCGAGCGGCCGCCGCGCGAGCACCTCGGTGCGGACTTCCCGGTCCAGCGCCAGCCGCAGGGTGACCGTGAACGTCGAGCCGACGCCGGCGATGCTCTCGATCACGACGTCACCGCCCATGATCTGCGAGAGCTGGCGCGCGATGGCGAGCCCTAGCCCGGTGCCCCCGAAACAGCGCGTGGTGCTCGTGTCCGCCTGCTGGAAGCGATTGAAGAGCAGCGGCAGCTTGTCCGCCGGGATGCCGATGCCGCTGTCCTCGACGCAGATGCGGACGAGCGCGTCCTCTGCGGTGGTCGTGGGTGTGTCCACGGCGATGAAGACGTGCCCCCGCTCGGTGAACTTGATCGCATTGCCGGCGAGGTTCAGCAGGATCTGGCGAATGCGGCCCGGGTCGCCGACGAAGCGGTGCGGCGTCGCCGGGGCATATCGCACGACGAGCTCGAGGCCCTTCTCCGTGGCGCGCCCCGCCAGCAGTTCGGCGACGTCCTCGACGGCCACGCGGAGATCGAACGGCAGCGGCTCGATCGCCAGCTTGCCAGCTTCGATCTTCGAATAGTCCAGGATGTCGTTGATGATCGCCAGCAGCGCCTCGGCCGACGAGCGCGAGGTCTCGGCGAAGTCGCGCTGTTCGGCGCCGAGCGGCGTGTCGAGCAACAGTCCGAGCATGCCGAGCACGCCGTTCATCGGCGTGCGGATCTCGTGACTCATCGTCGCGAGGAAGTCGCTCTTGGCGCGGTTTGCGGTTTCAGCCGAGTCCCTGGCCGCAAGCAACGCCTGATTCGTCGCACGCAGTTCGCTGGTTCGGGCCGCGAACTCGGCTTCCAGTTCCTGTCGGTGCTGCCGAAGCTGCTCGTCCTGTTGTTGGATCTTCGCGAGCATCCCGTTGAAGTCCCCGACGAACGAGCCGATCTCGTCGCGTCCGGCCCGCGGAACGCGCAGAGAGAAGTCCTGTTCATCGACGACCCGGCGGGTCACGGCGGCGAGTTGGAGCGCGGGCCCCGAGATGCAGCGCTGGAGGTTTCGCGCGAGCACGAGCGCGAGGATGGAAGCGGCCCCGAATACGAGCGCCAGCAGCGCCAGGGATCCCCTGGCGCGCCCGCGAAGTTCCTCGAGGTCCGTGCGAATGCAGACCGAACCGATCGCCGTGCCGTCCAGCCGGATGGGGCGGAAGACGCCCAGCCAGCCGCTGCCGTGGAGGAGTCCCGCCGGCGCGGCGTGCTCCGGACAGGCGGTGGCGGCGCCAGGGTCGCGACGGTACTCGGCGAACCGGGCCCCGGTCCTGTCATAGATCGCTGCGGACACGACGTGCCGCTGTGCCCTCAGAGAGCGCAGCGCCTCCCCGGCGGCGGCGCGGTCGTGGGACGAGAGCGAAGCGGTGGCGTTGGAGCCGATCACGTCGCCGAGGACGGCGATATTCCCGGCCATCTGCCGGCGAAACACGACCTGGTCGAACCCCAGCACGGCGACGCACGTGAGCACCAGCGCCACGCCGGTCGCCAGCAAGTTGACGAGCGTCAGCTTGCGTCCGAGCGGGACGTCGGCGAGGAAGGTCCGCATCTTCAGCTCGCGGGTTCGACGCGAGCGGCCGCGACCGCGCGCGGACTCGCCTTGCGACGCGCCTGGTTCGCACGGGTGACGCAGGGACCGAAGCGGAGGTTCAGTGCGCCGCCGGCGAAGTCCGGCATGCGTCCCCGGGCCGCGGGACATTCCGGGTCCGCCAGCGTCGGCGTGGGTGCGCCGCGCGGCGCCGCGATGGCGAGCCGGCCCCTGTTCTGCGTGACCCTCGCCTGCGGCCACTGCACGGACCCGGCCCTGTTGCACGGCCTGTTTGCCACGAGCGCGGTTGCGGACGGAGGTTCTGCCGCGGCCAGTCCGGGAGAGCGCGCGAGCGGCACGCACGCCCGCGCGGCGATCGTGCCGACCGCCGTGCGGCGTGACGGAGCCTGGGAGCTGGCGCAGCGTCTGGAGGTCCGGAACATCCTTGCTCTCCATGGGGGAGGGCCCGGCCTGAACCCGAGGGCGGACCGGCCTGGACGATTCATGAGCCCGCGGGGCTGCGAGCGCGACATGCGCGTCATCCGCAGCGAAGCTCGACCGGCCGCTGTCCTCATCGTGTCTGGGCTCAGTCTCGGAGGGATGCCGGCGCGCTTGAGGGATGCTCGAAAGCGGACGCATTGAACGTGCGGATCGCACGCCGCGACGGCGAGCCCTGCCGGCGCTGGTCAGCAGTACGCCGCGTCCGGGAGGCCCGGGCGCGGCGTGAAATGCCGGTGAATGCGTGACCGGCGTGTCAGCCGACCTCGATCGTCACCTTCTCCAGGACGAGCCGCTCGCTCGTGCGGCCGGAGCTCGAACCGCACTTCTCCAGCGCGGTCAGCACGTCCTCTCCGCCCTCGGCGGCGCCGAAGATCGTGTGCTTGCCGTCGAGCCAGGGCGTAGGCACGAACGTGAGGAAGAACTGGCTCCCGTCCGTTCCCGGCCCTGCGTTCGCCATGGAAAGCAGGCCGGGGCGGTCATGCTTCACCTTCGGGTCGAACTCGCCGCCGAACTGGTAGCCCGGTCCGCCGGTGCCCGAACCCAGCGGGCAGCCGCCCTGCGCCATGAAGCGCTGGATCACGCGGTGAAAGACGAGCCCGTCGTAGTAGCCGAGCCGTGCGAGGAAGGCGAAGCTGGTGACGTGCATCGGCGCGCTCTCCGGCATCAGGCGGATGACGACCTCCCCCTTGCTGGTGACGCAGCGGGCGCGCCACGTCTCGCCGGGCGCGAACGCGACGGCCGCCGGGCAGGACAACATCGTGCGCCACTTGCCGGCTTCGTCCTTGGTGACGCTGGCCGCGGTGATGAGGTCGTCGATGCGCTTCATGGAATCTCCGGAGTGACGCGGAACGCCTCAGCGCATGCCCGCGAAGTGGATGGCGAACCAGCAAAGCGCCGCGACTATACCCGCGGCGGGCATCGTGAGCACCCACGCCCAGACGATCCGGCCGGCGACGCCCCATTTCACGGCCGAGAGCTTGCGCGTGGCGCTGACGCCCGAGCCGATGATCGCGCCGGTGATCGTGTGCGTGGTCGAGACCGGGATGCCGAGCGCGCTCGCGCCGAACAGCGCCACCGAGCCCGCCGCTTCGGCGCAGAACCCGCCGACGGGCTGCAGCTTGGTGATGTTCATGCCCATCGTCTTCACGATGCGCCAGCCGCCCGAGAGCGTTCCCAGGCCGATGGCGCCGTAGCTCGAGACGATGACCCACAGCGGGATGTGGAACTCCCCGGTCAGCTGGTGCGTCGAGTACAGAAGGGCGGTGATGATGCCCGCCGTCTTCTGTGCGTCGTTGGAGCCGTGACCCAGGCTGAACGCCGCGGCCGACACGAGCTGCAACTGCCGGAACAGCGTGTCCACGCGCCGGGGCGTGGAACGGCGGAAAATCCACATCACCGCGAGCATGAACACCCATCCGAGCACGAGCCCGATGACGGGCGAGACGACGATGAAGGCCGCGGTCTTGATGAGGCCACTGGCGACGATCGCCCGCGGACCCGCAGCGACGAGTCCCGCGCCGACGAACGCGCCGATCAGGGCGTGCGACGACGACGTCGGCAGGCCGAGCCACCAGGTGAGCACGTTCCAGAGGAGCGCGCCGGTGAGCGCGGCGAGTACGATCGCGGGCGTCACGACGGACGGGTCCACGGTGCCCTTGGCGATCGTCCTCGCGACGTGCACGCCGAAGACCGCGAACGCGACGAAGTTGAAAAAGGCGGCCCAGGCCACGGCCTGGCGCGGGGAGAGGACGCGCGTGCTCACGACGGTGGCGATGGAGTTCGCCGCGTCGTGGAAGCCGTTGCTGTAGTCGAACACCAGCGCGACCAGGATGATCGCGAGGATGGGCAGTGGCACGGGGAGCGCCATGGCCGTCAGCGGCTCTTGATCACGATCGACTCGATGGCGTTCGCCACGTCCTCGCACTGATCCGCGGCGCTCTCGAGGCGGCCGTAGATCTCCTTCCAGCGCATCACGTCGAGGATCTCGTGACGCCCGGAGAACAGGTCGGCGACGACCTGGCGCGAGATGGTGTCCGCCTCGTTCTCGAGCCGGTGGATCTCGATCGTGAACGCGCTCAGGTCGCTCATCTTCTTGAGGCAGTCCACGGCCTGCTCGATCTGCTGCCCGCAGCGGGTGAGGATCGACGTCAGCCGGATCGCCTCGGGTGTCGAGTTTCTGATCCCGAACAGGACCAGGCGGCTGGCGATCGCCTCGACCGCGTCCACGACGTCGTCCAGCCCGCTCGCGAGCGCGTGGATGTCCTCGCGTTCGAGCGGCGTGATGAACGTGCGGTTGAGTCGCTCGTACAGCTCATGCGTGACCTGGTCGGCGCGGTGCTCGATGTCCTTCAGGTCGCGCGCGCGGTCCTCCAGGCGGTCGAACGACTCCATCATCTCGTGCAGTCCGTCGCAGCCTTCGCGCACCAGCACCGCCTGGCGGTGGAACAGCAGGAAGAAGTCCTCTTCCTTCGGGAACAGGGAGAACATGGGATTCCTCGAGGTCGAAGGCCGGGATTCCAGGCACCGCTGGCGCGGAGGGTTAGCACGGCACCCGGCATTCGGCAATTCGCCGCGAACGCGTGGTTTGGGGCCGGAGGGGAATGCCGGAGGACCCGCCCTGGTATCCGCCCCGCCCCGGGGAGGATGCGGCGGGCATCCCGCGACATGATAATCACTGGAGCGGGCCAGGCTTCAGGCCGATATCCCCACTGTTCCACGGCAGTTCGCACGGAATCGCAAGAGCAACTCGAGGGGACTCATGGATCGAGGGACAGCCGGAGCGCATTGGCTCATGGACGTGGCGTGTCGCGCGGGACTGCGCGAGGCCGGGTCGTTGAAGCTCGAGCGCGGCACACCGAACGCCGACGCGTGGCTCGTGGTCGCGAGCCACTGCGGCCTGTCCATGGACGACCTCGCGCAGGAAATCGCCGACCAGCTGCACCTGCCGGTCGCGCGCCTCGAACGCCGCGACCCGCACGTGGTCAAGCTCGTTCCCGAGAAGCTCGCCCGCCGCTTCCACGTCGTGCCGCTGCGCGAGAGCGACCGGCAGATCGTGATCGCCACCGACGACCCGCTCAACGACGAGATCGAGCGGGGCATTGCCTTCGCCTCCGGCCGCATGCCACTGTTCGAGATCGCTTCGCCACACGCGCTCGACGCCGAACTCGAGCGCGTGTTCGCCCTTTCCGCGGTGGCCGCCAGGGGCCCCGCGTGCGCGGCGGGGCCCGTTTCCGCCTCCGGGACGGCCATGAGCGATGACGCCGTGCACCTCGTGGCGCGCTCGAACGCCGACAACGCGAGCGAGGACGGCGAGGACGCGCCGGTCATCAAGCTCACGAACCTGATCCTGCGCAACGCCGCGCACGAGCGCGCGAGCGACATCCACTTCGAGCCGGTCCAGGGCAGCGGCACGGTGCGCTTCCGCGTGGACGGCGTGATGCACGTGCACATGCGCATGCCGCTGCTGGCGCTGAGCCGCATCGTCGCGCGCATCAAGGTGACCAGCGGCCTCGACATCGCCGACCACCTGCGCCCCCAGGACGGCCGCTCCACGATCTCGGTGGACGGCGCGAACATCGACCTGCGCGTCTCGACCGTGCCCACGCGGGACGCCGAGAAGTGCGTGATCCGGCTGCTGCGCGGCAGCACGAACGAAACGCTGGGGGATCTCAAGCTGACCGAGCGCGACCTGCGCACCCTGCGTTCGCTGATCGCGCACCGCAACGGCGTCGTCGTGGTCACCGGCCCCACGGGCTCGGGCAAGACGACGACGCTCTACTCGATGATCCGGGAGCTGAACAACGGCGAGACCAACATCAGCACGGTCGAGGACCCGATCGAGTACGAGCTGGCCGGCATCACGCAGATGCAGGTCGAGACGAAGCGCGACTTCACCTTCGCCAGCGCCCTGCGCGCCATCCTGCGCCAGGACCCGGACGTCATCCTCGTCGGCGAGATTCGCGACGGCGAGACGGCCGCGATCGCCGTGCAGGCGAGCATGACCGGCCACCTCGTGCTGACCACGCTGCACACCAACGACGCCGCGAGCGCGATCGCGCGCCTCGTGGACATCGGCGTGGAGCGTCCCGCCATTTCCGCGACGATGCGCGGCGTGGTGGCCCAGCGCCTCGTGCGCCGCGCCTGCCCGCACTGCGCCGAGAAGGTGCGGGAGACCAACGAGGACGAGCAGCGGCTGATGCGCCAGTACGGCGTGACCCCTGTGGTGCGCACGCGCGGTTGTCCGCGATGCGCCCAGACGGGATTCCAGGGCCGCATGGCGATCCTGGAGATCCTCGTGGTGACGCCGGCGCTGCAGGAGTTGATCTCGCGCGGCGCCACGGCGCCTGAGATCCAGAAGGCCGCCATGGCGGCCGGAATGCGCACGCTGCGCGCCTCGGCGCTCCAGCGCGTGGTGGACGGCGAGACGACGCTGCAGGAAGTCGAGCGTGTCGTCGGCGAAACGATGGAGGACGGCGACAAGGTCGTGCGCGAGGAACTGCCGCGCGTGCTGATCGTCGAGGACGACGCGGTCTGTCGCAAGGTCGCGCGCCAGCAGTTGATCACGAACGGCTTCGACGCCGCAGAGTGCGCGACGGGCGAGGAGGCCCTCGCGCGGCTGCAGATCGACGATCGCATCGGCCTGGTGGTGCTCGACCTCGGCCTGCCGGGAATGCAGGGCGACGAACTGCTCGCGAAGCTGCGGCAGTCACCGGCCACCGCGAGCCTGCCGATCATCGTGCTCACGGGTTCGGCCGATCCGGACCTCGAGGTGCGCCTCATGGAAGAGGGCGCCGATGACTACATCCGCAAGCCGCTCGAGCCGCGCCGCTTCGTCACGCGCGTGCGCGCTGCGCTGCGCCGCGCCGCCGCCTGACGGGCGTCGGCCGGGTCCTCAGGCCAGCGGGCCGGGGCGGGTCACTCCGAGCGTGAGGATGCGTGTGAGCAGTTCGCGGTAGCCCAGCCCCGACGCGGCGGCCGCGCTCGCGAACTCCTCCTTCTCGGCGATCTCGGGATTCGGGTTCGCCTCGAGCAGGTAGAGCTCGCCCTTCGCGGTCAGCCGGTAGTCCACGCGTGCGTAGCCGTCCAGTTCGAGCATGCGGTAGACTCGGCGGGTCGTGCGGTTCAGCAGCCGCACGATCGCCGGATCGAGATCCTCCGCGCGGCGGATGTCGATGCAGTGCTTCTTCTGGTAGCCCGGGCTGTGTTTCACGCGCGCCGTGGCGATCGGCTCGCCGGTCTCGGAGAGCCTGCCGAAGTCCATCTCCCACGTGGGCAGTACGCGCACGCGCTCGTTGCCGATGGCGCCGACGTAGAGTTCGCGGCCCTCGATGTACTCCTCCACGAGCGCGTCGGTCTCGAGACTCTCGTGGATGAAGCGCACGCGCTCGGCGAGCCGCTCGTCGGAATCCACGATGCTCGCCTGGGCGATGCCGAGCGAGGACTCCTCGCTGGCGCTCTTCACGAACAGCGGGAAGCGCAGCCGGCGCGGGCGACGCGGCTTGTGCCCGCGCGGCACCAGGAAGAACGCCGGGACGCGGACGCGGTGGTAGGCCGCGATCTTCTTGGTGATCGCCTTGCTGCGCGCCAGCACGAGGCCACGCGGATTGCAGCCGGTGTAGGCGAGCTTGAGCAGTTCGAGATAGCTCACAACGTGCTGGTCGAAGTTCGAGAGCCCGTGGAACTCCTCGAGCAGGTTGAAGACGGCCTCGGGCTTCCACTCCTCCACGGCAACGCGGATCGGGTTGAGTTCGTCCTGTACGCCGAGCGGCCGCACCTCGTGCCCGAGCTTGCGCAGGTTGCAGACGACGTCGAACTCGGTCTTCCAGGTGTTGATCTCGTCCGGCGTGTGGCCCTTGAGCGAATCGGGCGGCACCAGCGTGGGGTGCATCAGCACGAGGACGCGGAGGGGTTTCTTCACAGGGCGACCCAGTTCTTGCGGCTGTAGTGGAAGTGGACCGTGCGCACGGTGAGCAGGAGCGAGACGTCCACGCGCAGTCGCCGCTCGTTGCCGGTGGCGCGCAGGTCGAGCGCGCCGCAGCGCGCGATCACGTCCGCGAGCACGGTCTCGAGCGTGAACGGCGACTCGCCCGTGAAGCGCGAGACGAGTCGCCGGATCTCCGCGCGATTGCGGCGCAGGAAGCGCTCCGCGGGCTCGGCGCGCCGTCCCGGCTCGGCTGCGAACAACCGCTGCAGGTCGCGGTCCTGCACCGTGGGCCGCCAGCGCGCGTACGACGCCTGCTTCTCGGCGTAGTGCTCGCGAAGCGTCTTGCGCACCTCGGCGAGCGGCTCGACGCGCCGGCGCACGCGCACCTGCGGCGCGGTGCCTCGCAGGGAGCGCATCAGCTCGTCCATGTACTCGAGCTTTCTGAGCGCCGGCCAGTCGGCATAGCGCCGGCGCCACGCCGAGCGCGGGGTGAGCCAGACGGCGAACGTCTCCGCGAAGTCCTCGTCGGGATGCGCCTGCGCGTAGTACTGGCGCAGGTGTTGCACGTAGCGCTGGCTCGCGGGGTTGGGGCGATACGTCTTCGGGTAGGGTCGGTGCGTGTTGCCGAAGATCCGCCGCCAGCCCTCGCGGCGGTGCAGCCGCCACGCGTGCTGCGCGCAGTGGCCGCACTCGTGCCGCAGAATCGCCATGCACTCCTCGCGCGCGCCGCCCTCGACCTCCAGCATGCGCGCGCGTTCGAGCAGCTCCAGCCGCGGGTGCGCGAGGTAGAAGGGCAGCGCAACGCCGGGAATGCCGTCGGGCGAGAACCACTCCGTGGACAGCCAGACGTGGGGTTTGAGCCGCAGTTCGCGCGCCTCGAGTTCGGCCCACACGGCGTGCACGCGTTCGTCGAGCGTCGTGCCCTCGACGCGCAGCCCGAGATCGCAGAAGCGCAGGTCGAGCAGGTGCTCGTCGTCGAGCCGGGTCCAGCGTCCCGCGAGCGCTCGCGGTCTTGGCGTCCGTGCGGCCATCTTCCTCCCAGGGCTCGCCGGCGTGCGCGTCGCGGTTGACGCTCCGCGCACGCTTGGCGAACATGCGGACCCGGCGGGTTGCGACCCGTCATCCCGAGGCATCTTCCCACGCATCCTACCCGAGGAACGAACGGGTGATGAACAGCACCAGGGTCCGGCGCGACCGGCACGCATTCTACGAGGTGGCGGTCCAGGGGCCCGACTGGGACCTCGACTTCCTCGACCGCGCCTTCCGCGCGCGCAACGGCCGCGATCCGGTGACGTTTCGCGAGGACTTCTGCAGCACGGCGGCGCTCGCGACCGCGTGGGCGCAGCGCGGGCCGGAGCACCGTGCCTGGGGCGTCGATTTGGATCCCGAGCCGCTGGCGTGGGCGCGCCGTCACCGGCTGCCCTACGTCCGCGACGTGGCGAAGCGCGTGACGCTGGTGCGCGCCGACGTGCGCGTGGCGCAGAAGCCGCGGGTGGACGTCGCCTGCGCGCTCAACTTCTCCTGGTGGGTCTTCCACGAGCGCGCTGATCTCGTCGCCTATCTGCGCGCCGCCCGCGCGGGACTCGCGGACGGCGGCGTGCTGGTGCTGAACGCCTTCGGTGGCGTGCGCGCCGAGCGTCCGCTCTCCGAGCGCACGCGCAAGCGCGCCTCGAGCGCGCCGGACGGCTCGCCGGTGCCGGCCTTCACGTACGTCTGGCAGCAGGCGCGCTTCAACGCGGTGAACCGCCGGCTGCTGGCGTGGATCCATTTCGAGCAGAAGGACGCGCCGCGCATGGCGCGCGCGTTCGTCTACGACTGGCGCATGTGGACGCTGCCCGAGCTGCGCGAGGCCGCGCTCGAGGCGGGCTTCCGCGAGTTCGACGTGTACAGCGAGGGCTGGGACGCGAAGCGCAGGACGCACACGGGCGTGCTGCACCGGCGCGTCAACCTGGACAACGACGACTGCTGGATCGCGTACTGCGCGGCGTACCGGTGAGCGATGGGTTGGCGCCGTCGCGGGCGGCGCCGGCCCGGGAGCGAGCATGAGGGAGTTCGCGTTGTCGTGCGTGCGGGCACGGCTGAGGTACCACGACCTGCCAGGTGGCGGGACGCCATTGCTGTTCGTGCACGGCCTGGGTTGCGCCGC
>CAIXRL010000179.1 GCA_903921835.1 Candidatus Eiseniibacteriota bacterium
GTGGGACCGGCGCTCGCGGGCCCCGCGGGCGCGCCGCCGGGCGTACCGGCGAGACGACGCTCGAGCTCCTCGAGCCGCGCGATCAGCGTCGCCACCGACTCCGCGGGTTCGAGCGCCACCATCTGCAGCACCGCGGCCTCCAGGTGCACGATGGGCTGCGGCGAATCGCGCAGCGGCCACTGGCACTCGGCGGCGATGCGCACCAGGCGCAGCAGGTCGGCCTGGCTCCAGCTCCCGCCCTGCGCCTCGAGGCGCGCGATGTCCTCGCGGCTCGCGGCCACCAGTTCGCCGCCGCGCTCGGGATCCACCTTCATCACCATGACGCCGCGGAAGTGCTCGGCGAGACCCTCGGCGATGTCGCGCGGGTCCATGCCCTTGGCGAACGCCCGGTGCAGCTCCTGCAGCGCGCCCTGCGCGTCGCGCCGCGTGATCGCGTCACCGAGACGGAAGAAGCCCTCGCGGTCCGGGATGCCGAGCACGCGCCGGACCAGGTCCTCGTCCACCGCGGCCTCGCCCGCCGAGACCACCTGGTCGAGCGCGCTCACCGAGTCGCGCATCGAGCCCTCGCCCTTGTGGGCGATGAGCAGCGCGGCGCCGTCGGTCAGGTTGAAGTGCACGCCGTCGGCGTCCGCGGCCTCGCGCCTCTGGATCTCGAGCAGCCGGTCCGCCACTTTGCGCAGCGGCACGCGCGCGAAGTCGAAACGCTGCGTGCGCGAGCGGATCGTGTCCGGCAGCTTCTGCGGATCGGTGGTCGCGAAAATGAACACCAGGTGCGCCGGCGGTTCCTCGAGCGTCTTGAGCAGCGCGGCGAAGGCGTCGTTGGAGAGCTGGTGCACCTCGTCGATGATCACGATGCGGTAGCGGCCCGTCGCGGGCGCGAAGCGCACCTTCTCGCGCAGCTGCTGCACGTCGGCGATGCCGCGGTTGGACGCGCCGTCGATCTCCGTCACGTCCAGCGAAACGCCCGAGGTGATCTCGGTGCAGCTCGTGCAGGCGTTGCACGGGTCGGCGCCCTTGCTCACGCCCGCGCTGCGCTTTTCGCAGTTGAGCGCCTTGGCGAGGATGCGCGCTGATGTGGTCTTGCCCACGCCGCGAGCGCCGGTGAAGAGAAACGCGTGGGCGACGCGGCCCGACTCCAGGGCGCGACCGAGGACCGAGCTGACGTGGTCCTGGCCGATCAGGTCGGTGAAGACCTGCGGCCGGTACTTGAGGGTTAACGCGCGGTGGGCCATGGGCGCACTATAAAGGGCCAGGGGGTCAGCGGCACACCCGAAGGATTGCTTACCGCTGCTACCTTCCGGTCCTGACGGAGTTCACAAGGTCGGGTTGCGCTGGGCCTGGCCCATTGAGAAGTGGTGGAGATGATCGGGCTCGAACCGACGACCTCCTCGTTGCGAACGAGGCGCTCTCCCAGCTGAGCTACATCCCCACCCAATTCGGTTGTGCGCACGACCGTCGCCCCTGCCAGCCGGCACGGCGCGCGAGACACTGCATCTTAGCGATTCGGCCCACGCGGTCAAGCCGGTGCGGACGACCGCTCTCGAGTTGCAACGGCTCCGCGCCTGCGCAGTCCGGCGCGGAGCCCGCATGCATGGCGCCCACACGCCGGCGGCGGCGTGGAAACGCGCCGGCGGAATCCTCTTCGACTTCCCCGGTCAGGCGGCCGCGCAGTCCATGCAGCGACCGAAGAGATAGACCTCGTGCCCTTCGAGGCTGAAACCCTTCGGAAGGATCTGCTTGAACGCTCCCGGGCAGCCCTGCAGGTCGTAGACCTTCTTGCAGCCGCTGCAGCGGAAGTGGTGATGATGTCCCTTGCCCGCCACTTCGTAGCGTGGCGCCTCGCCCGGCAGCTCCACCTGGACGATGGTCCCATCGTCGAGCAGGCGCTTGATCGTGCGGTAGACCGTGGCGATGCCCAGCCCGGGCGCATGCGACCTGGCCGCATCGAAAATCTCCGGCGGGCCCATCGGCCGGCCACTCTGCTCCAGCACCTTGTGAATCGCACGCCGCTGAACCGTGTTTCGTTCCATCACGTCGATGCTCCTCGTTGAGCGCCTGATTCGTGCTTCGCTCGCAGGGCAGGGCGTGGCACCCGGTCCTGCCCGTTCCACTCGCGCGCCGGGGTCCGCTCCCAACGACCAGGCGCAAGGGAAATGGCGGAGAGAGAGGGATTCGAACCCTCGAGACGTTATTAGCGCCTACACGATTTCCAATCGTGCTCCTTCAACCGCTCGGACACCTCTCCGCGAACTGCGTTATCACTCTCGACCACCGGGCCGCCGGGATGGTTGGCGGCACGAAGGTCACCGACCCGCGAGAGCACTGCGTCGTGGGCTGAGGTCGGCAGGCGTAGCTCACGTTGAGATGCGGGAATGCCGTCGCAGGTACGCGATGGCGTTCGAACGGGCTACCGCTTACTCCTGAAACAATGTAGCGGCTCGGGAGCCAACCTTCAAGCGAACCCGGTATCGGCAAACCACCGCGGCCATCGCCCGCGGCCCGGACTCGGGGCCCGGGCCGCATCGGCCCCCCCCCGTACTACCTCAACCAGATGAGTCGTTCGGTTCGGTTGCCCCAGGGCGTCACCAGCCGCACGAAGTACAGCCCCGCCCCCGCGCTCTCACCCCGCGTGCCCCGGCCGTCCCAGGCCCATGCATGCTGCCCGGCCCCCAACTCGGACTCCGCCTGCCACAGCCGGCGCCCGCCCAGGTCGAGGATCTCCAGCCGTGCACGGCCTGCCATGGGCAGCGAGAAGCGCAGCAGCGTCGTTCCGCGAGCGGGGTTCGGCTGCGGGCGCGACAGCGCGAGCACCGCCGAGACGCCGGGTCCGACACCCGCGTTTGGATCGAGGATCCGGAACACGCTGTCGCTCTGCGCACTCGCCGCGTTCAGCGCGTGGTCGTACGCCGTGATCCGCACCAGGGCGCTGTCCGTCGGCTGGTCGGGCACCGTCCACAGGTACGAACCCGAGTTGGCGAGCCCGTGCGCCACTGGCTGCCAGAATCCACCCAAACCATTGAAGGAAACATCCACGTTGACCGAGTCCACGCCCACGTCGTCGCTGGCGCCCCACGTGATGGTCTGGGAGCTCCCCTCGGGCCACGATTCGCCGCCGACGGGTGAGGTCACGTGCACCACCGGCGCGGTCGCGTCCCCGAACGTCGCGGAGATGCTGTGGTCCGCGGTCACGTTGTAGAAGGTGTAGGTGGTGTCGGGCGGCACCGCACCACCGTCCACGGTCAGCGCCGACACCGCGTTGCCGGGCGCGGGCTGGATCGAGAAGTGCTGGTTCGCGCCCTGGACGACCGGCACCAGGTCGCCCGGGACGATGCTGCCGCCCGCGCCGGCCGAAGCCGTGATGATCCACGGCTCGAGGGTGAAGTTGGCGGCGCTCGAGTCGCGGCCGAGGTTTCCAGCGGCGTCGTGCGCCTGCACCCGGACCCTCGCCGCGGTGGAAGACGTGCTCGGCACGGTCCACGCGTAGGAGCCCGTGTTGCCGAGCCCTGTGGCGATCACGTTCGGAAAGCTGACGCCACCGTTGGTCGAGTAGGCCAGGTCCACGGACGTGACCCCGATA
>CAIXRL010000180.1 GCA_903921835.1 Candidatus Eiseniibacteriota bacterium
ACCCCGAACGGCTCGCGCCGTGGCTCGCCGACGGGCGCTGGTACGTCGTACGCAACATCGTGCATATCCTCGGCTGGATCGGCGGGCCGGCCATCCCCGGCCTGCTGCAGGTTGCCCTGCGCCACCCCGACCACCGCGTGCGCGCGCAGGTCGTCTCGGCGCTCTCGCAGGTGGACCTGCGGTTGTCGCGCCCGCTGCTGGTGCGCGCGATCGAGAACGCGGAGACGCCGCTCTTCTGCCAGGTGCTCAACCAGCTTTCGGCGGCGCGCGATCCCGCGACGGCCCGCTTCCTGCTTGCGTTCCTGCAGCAGGAGCGCTTCGCGCAGCGCCCCGTCGAGGAGCGCCGCGCCATCTACGCCGCGCTCGCGTCCGTGGGCGGCGACGAAGTCGTCCCCGAGCTCGAGGCCGAGCTCTTCAGGGGCAACTGGGCCGACCGCGCGCAGGAGGTCCATCGTCACAATGTCGCGCGCATCCTCGCGCGCATCGGCAGGCCGCTCGCGCGCCAGGCGCTCGAGAACGGCGCGCTGTCGAGGCGCGCGCCGGTGCGGCAGGCCGCAAACATGGCGCTGGCCGCCCTGCGGGAGGCCGCGTGAACGCACCCGGCGGCGATCGCGAACACGACGCCGCGCCGATCCAGGCCGCGGGCGAACCGCTGTTGCTGAGGCTGTCGGCGCTCATGCGCACGGCGCGCACGTACGACGTCTCCAACCAGGCGTTCCGCCGCCAGCTCCACGAGTTCACGGCGCTGCTCAAGAGACTGTTCGAGGAGGAGGACGAGCTCGTGCTCGTCGTCGTCGCGGACTACCTCTACCTGAACGGCGTGCGCATCAAGGCGCACACGGGCCTGCTGGGCCCGTATCACGCGCTGATGGCGGACTTCGAGCGCCGGCACGTGGGCGGGCTGCGCTTCCTGCCCAGCGTGACCGACGCGGAGGTCGAGCGCTTCTTCCAGATCTTCGTCGCTTCCGAGGACCCGTCGCTGGCCGAGCGGCTGCCCGAGACGATCGCGGAGGCCGCGATCGCAAACATCCTCGTCGTTCCCGCGGCCGACATCGACGCGGAGGATCTCGCGCGCGAACTCGAGGAGCAGCCGACGCCGAAGGGCGAGCGCGCCCGCGCGCGGAAGGTCTTCTGGCGCGCGGTGCTCGGCACGCGGAAGATCGTGCTGCGGGCCCGGCAGAACGGCCGTCCCGACCTGCGCCAGGCCAAACGCCTCGTGCAGCCGATCGTGGACAACATCCTGAAGCACGAGTACGCGATCGTCGGGCTCACGGCGCTCAAGGACCACGACGAGTACACGTATACGCACTGCGTGAACGTCGCGGTGCTCTCCATCTCGATGGGCCAGCAGCTCGGGCTGCCGCGGCAGGCGCTCGCCGACCTCGGCGTTGCGGGGCTGCTGCACGACCTCGGGAAGATGCACATCCCGAGCGAGGTGCTGCGCAAGCCCGACGCGCTCACCCCTGAGGAATGGGGACTCATGCGGAGGCACCCGCTCGAGGGCGCGATCATGATCGCGCGCATGCCGGGACTCTCGACGGTGATGCTCGACGCGATGCGCGCGTGCCTCGAGCACCACATGAACTACAACCGCACGGGATATCCGGACGTCGATCTGGAATGGGGACAGGCGACCATGTCGCGCATCGTCGCGATGTCCGATTGCTTCGACGCGATCACCGCGCACCGCGCCTACCATTCGCGTCCGCGCACCGCGTTCGAGGGCCTGCAGATCCTGCTGGGCCCCAACCGCGTGAACTTCGATCCCGCGGTGCTGTGGGCGCTCGTGCGCAGCGTCGGCCTGTACCCGGCCGGCACCGTGCTGCAGACCGCGTCGGGACACGTCGTGCTGTGCACGAGTCCCAACCCGAACGACGTCACGCGCCCGTACTGCCGCGTGCTCGTGCGCCCCGACGGGCAGGTGCCGTCGGAGGACGCCCCGGAGACGTGGGATCCGATGCCGGAACACGATCGCGCGCTGCGCGTGCTCCTGCCCGAGGAGCACAAGCTCGCCACCACCGACCTGCTCGCGGCCTGAGGGCGGAGCAGGGAGCGGGCGCAGCTCGGGCCGGCGCTCAGCCCGGGTCGCCGACGAGGGCGAACGCGGCCCAGTACGCCGGGTGCGCGTACGGGCGCGCGCCGTCGGCGTCGCGCCACAGGCGCAGCGCGTCCTGCGCCTCACGCAACGCCTCGGCGCGTCCCGCAGGCTTCGCGCGATCGGTGAGCCGCGCGTAGAAGGTCTCCATGAGCAGCTCGGTCGCGCGGTCGTCCACGGGCCAGAGCGTGACCAGCAGCGCGCGCGCACCGGCGGCGAGGAACGCCTCCTGCAGTCCCAGGTCGCCATCGCTCGCCGAGTTGACGCCGCGCAGCGAGCGGCAGGCCGCGAGGCTGACCAGGTCGGCGTCCAGACGCCAGCCGGCCGCGACCTCGCGCGCGAGCAGGCGCGAACTCGAAGCGCTGCCGGGCGTGTCGGGTGCGAGCACGAGCGCCGCGTCGAGCACCCGCGCGGGATCGATCGCGGCGTGCGCGGCGAAGTGGATGAGGCGGTAGCGTTCCAGCCCGCCGCTCGCGGCCAGCGCGCGGACTCGAGCCGCGCTCGCGTCCGGTCCGGCGAGCACCGTGGCCGAGGGGAAGCGCGCGGCGAGCGCGCGCATCTCGCGGCCCGCCCCGGGCAGCCGCGGCCAGCGCCGCGCATCCGCACCGCCGTAGGCGGGGTCGCCGACCAGCAGCACCGGGCCGGCCCGCCGTCCGCGCCGCGCGCCTTCGCGCGCATGCACGAACAGCGCCGCCGAGGGGACGTAGGAGATGGTGAAGCGCTGGCCGAGCCAGCGCCCCTGCGCATCCTGCAGCGCGCCGAGCGGTCCGTTCGCGAACAGCTCGGGCGCGCACACCACGATGCGCCGCACGCCCGCCAGGGCCGGCTCGAGCGGCTCGAACCACTCCGCTCCCATCGCGCGCGCCATGCGGCCCACCGCGACGGTGTCCGTGACCTGGCGCGGCCAGCCCGCCGCGTGGATGAGCTCGCCCCACAGCGCCTCGCGGATCGTGCCCACGCGCGCGATCGCCGGCGTGCGGCGGTCGAGCCGCACCCAGCACACCGGTCCGCTCGAACGCAGCACGCACGCCCACATCGGGTAGTCGCCCGGCGAGGCCCACGGCGCCGCCTGCACCCACGTGATCATCGCTTCGTCCCGGCCGAGCGCGCGCTGGGCGTGCGACCGCAGCCCGGGCCAGGCCGCGCCGTGCACCGGGTCGGAACCGAGCAACCGCCCGGCGAGCGAGCGGCTCGAGCCGCGCGCGAGCTGTTCGAACGCCTCGTCGCCGCGGCCCGTCGCGGCGAGCGCGATCGCCAGGTCGCGGTGCAGCGAGAGGCCCGCGACGATCGTGCTGCCCTCGTCCCGCGGCATCAGCGCCCACAGCGACTCGCGTAGCGCCACCGCCTCGCGCAGCGGCGCGATGGCGTCCGCGTAGCGTCCCATGCGCCGCAGCATCTGGCCGCGCAGCCCGAGCCGTGTCGCGCGGGGACCCGCGGGATCGTCGGGTCCGCGCGGCGTCGCCGCGAGCGCCTCGCGCGCGAAGGCCTCGCCCTCGGCCCAGTGACCCGCGTTGGCGTGCAGGTAGGCGATCGCCCCGAGCGCCGACGCCACGTCCCCGTCCACCGGCCCGGCGAGCGCGCGGCGCGACGCCAGCGCCGTCTCGAACATCCGCAGCGCCTCCGGCCAGCGGCGCGCGCTGCGGTAGAGGTTGCCCAGGTCCTGCCAGCTCGACGCGACCGGGAGCGAGTTCGGGCCGTACGCCGCGAGCCGGATGCGCAGCGCCTCCTCGTAGTGTTCGCGGGCGGCGGTGAACGCGAGCTGCCCCCCCGAGTAGTTCTTGGCAACGCGTCCCAGCAGCTCGTCGGCGTCCGCGACGCGCGGGTGGTCCGCTCCGAGCGCGATCACGTAGCACTCGCGCGCCGCCCGGGCGAGCGAGTCCGCCGCGCCCGGGTTGCCGAGCGCGAGCTGCGCGTCGGCGAACGCCAGCGCCGCCTCCGCCGTGCGCACGTCGCCCTCGCCGAGTGCGTCGCGGCGGATGCGCCACGCGCTGGCGCACCGCTCGCGGGCGCTGGCGAGCGATTCCGCATCCGCCTGGGCGCGGGCGTCGCGCAGCGCGAGCGCCGCCTCGACGAGGCGTGCGCGCGTCACCGGGGACAGCGCGGTCTCGCGGTCCAGTGAAACGGCGTGCGCGCGCGGC
>CAIXRL010000181.1 GCA_903921835.1 Candidatus Eiseniibacteriota bacterium
GCGTGTCGGGGCACTGGTCGACGCCGTCGCATACGCCGTCGCCATCGGAATCGATCGAGCAGCCCGTCGCGTCCACCTTGCAGCCCTTGGGAGTGTCGGGGCACTTGTCGAGGCCGTCGAGCACGCCGTCGCCGTCGGTGTCGTGCGGGCAACCCGTCGCGTCGACCGTGGCGCCCTTGGGCGTGTTCGGGCACTTGTCCTTCTTGTCCGGCACGCCGTCGCCGTCGGTGTCGCGCGGGATCGCGCCGAGGGCGAACGTGATGCCCACGCCAAGCACGATGTTGTGATAGTGCGTCTGGCGACCGACGCTCTGTAGCGGCTTGAACGACACATCCCGCGCCTCGAAGCGCAGGCCGATGTCGTCGGTCAACCACAGTTGCTGGCCGGCGCCGAACTCGATCGTGTTCGTGGAGCGCTTCTCGCCGGCGGCCGGCTTGAGCTGCGTCCAGCCCATACCCGCGAACACGAACGGATTGCCCCACCGCCCGCGGCACGGCGACAGCATGATGTTACCGGAGGCATGCAGCCAGTCGTAGTCCTGCGCCGCGAAAGCGGTGTCGGCCGTGGTCGGCGTGAAGTCGACCGCGCCTTCGAGCCCGAGCCACGAGCGTGTCTGGTAGCCGAGGCGCCCGCCGACGTTCAGGTTGTCCGTGACGGCGAGGTCGCTTCCGGGCATGCGCAGCCTGGGATCGAACAGCGTGAAGCCGCCGAGCGGCGTGAACTGCCAGTGGGGGCCGATGGGCTCAGCCTTGGCTGCGCCCGCCGCAAGCAGGCTGGCCAGGGCCAGCGGCACGAACAGGAAACGCGCGCGCATAGGTTCTCCTCTACTTAGTCGAAGCGGAAGCCCCGGTCCGTCTGGGACTTGGAAACGCACGGGATTGCATGAGTGGGGGAAGGTACGCGGCCCGGGGATGTCGGCGCAAGCGTGTGGACCTCCCGCGGGCGGAGGATGCGGGGGAAGCAGCGGCAGGACGCCGCGGTGCAGGGTTCCCGCGTGGCGGTCAGGGCCGGGGCGTTCGCCCCGGGGGGCGTCGGCCCGCCGCTGGGTACGTTCCCAGCCGGCGCACCGCCGTGCAGTGCGAGCGCAGCTCCTCGATGCCGTCGTCCAGGGCGGCCGCGTCGCCGGGGGCGACCAGGTCCATCAGGAACTCGTACTCGAAGGGGCGCCCCCTGACCAGGTGGCTCTCGATCCGGGTCAGATCCAGGCCCCGGCGGGCGAAGACGCCGAGGCAGCGCCACAGCGAGCCCGGTTCGTGCGCGGCCCGGACCAGCAGCGTGGTCTTGCGCGCGCCTGCCCCCGGCGCGACCGCCTCGCCGCGGCGCGCGAGCAGCAGGAAGCGCGTGAAGTTGGCCGGGTCGTCCTCGAGCGCGCGCGCCAGGACCACGCCGCCGAACATCGCCGCCGTGCGCTCGGCGGCCAGCGCGCCCTCGTCGCCGCGTCCCTCGCGCACCACCCGCGCCACGGCGCCGGCGGTGTCGAAGTCCACCTCGGGCGTGATCGCCGGGTGCTCGCGGAAGAAGCGTTCGCACTGCTGCAGCGCGACCGGGTGCGAGCGGACGCGGCGCAACTGCCCGAGCGTCACGCCGGGTGGCGCCACCAGCACATGCGAGATGCGCAGCCGCAGCTCCGCCTCGATCTCGACCTCGCGCGTGGCCAGACCCAGCGCCACGTCGCGCACCGTGCCGGCGAGCGTGTTCTCGACCGGCAGCGCCGCGCGCGAGGCGCGGCCCGCCGCAAGCGCGTCGAAAACCTCCGCGAACGTCCCGCACGGCAGCAGCGCCGCCGCCTCGCCCGCGAAACCGCGCGCCGCGAGCTCGCTGAACGCTCCGGGCGCGCCCTGGTACGCGACCGGCCCGTCCGCGCCTGCGCGCGGCGGCGGGGACGCTGAACGTCGGGACCGCGTGGACATGCAACCCTCCCGGGTGGAGCGCCGCCGGGGAAAGACCGCGCAGACCCGCTTCCCAGGTGGCCGGAGGGCAGGCCTGCGAATCGATCGGCACCTCAGCCCGCCCGAACGCCACGCCCCCCCGGTTCCCGCGAGGGCGACGCGCGCGAAGTGGAAGCCCGCGAACATCGTGATGGCGGACGAACGTTTCGGGGTCGCTCGAGCGTAGCCCGCCCGAGAACCGCTCAGACCGAGAGTTCGACCTGCTTGACGTTCACACCGGCGAGACCTTGGAGCCTGGCGGCGAGCTGATCCTTGCTGCCCTGCTTCCCGACCAGCTCGAGGATGATGAGCCCCGAGTCCGGGGCGCCACTGACGGCGCCATCATTGAGGCCCAGGCGGGTCTTGATGAGGGTTCCGTTCTCGCTGAGCGCCTTCTGGACCTCGAGCGCGGACGTGGCCCGATTCGAAACCAGGATTGCCATGATGCTTCTGCTGTCGCCCATCTCGTGCCTCACAGGTTTGAGGGTGCCGCGTGATGCCGCGAGGATACTCCCAGGCGAGGCTGGGATCGCGAAGGGATTCAGGGGCGCGCAGGCGTCGCCGTGCAACACGGGCGTGACCCTCACCGGTCCGGCGAGTTTCGCGCCGGGGTTGCGGCGGCCTCCTCCTGCATCTTTCGCTCGTGAGCGTCGATCACTTCGCGCCTGATGGAGAGCCGGGGGGCTTCGTCCAGCGGCTCGCACTCCCGCTCGCGCAGGCCGTCGGGCAACGGGCGTGAGGCATGGCCACGAGCAGGCCGCAGGCCCCCCCCCAGGCTCTCGATGAGCAGGAGGAAAGCAGGAGCGCCGTCCCGCCGCGCACCAACCGCCTCCTTCCCCGCCGCGCGCTGCGGCGCGGCAGGTCGCCCCACGGTCTCCTCGCCCCCCGAACGCCGACCTCGAACCCGGATCGCGGCGGACTCCGCTCGAGCAACTGCATTCCCTGGTCGAGGCTCCGTCGTGCGCGCCGGCTCCCGCCCCGGCGCGCGCAGCACCTTCCCGCACCCTCCCTCCGCGGCGAGCCCGCGTGGACCGGACCCCGCTGCAAGCGTTGGATGCCGCACGCCCGACTGCAGTCTTGTCCTCCGGCAGCTCGCACTCTCGGCTGGCGGTTCATGAATCGTCCGGGCTAGCATCCGTGCCTCATGAACGCGCCCACGATCCCAGGCACCCCGCCCGCCCGTCCGCCGCGTCGCCGCCTGTGGCGTCGCTGGCTCGTCGTCGCCGTCGCGCTGCTCGCCGTGGGGCTGGCGTTGTTCCTGCCGCTCGCGCTGCGCATACGAGTGCTCGAGGCGCGCCGCGCCACGGGGCCGTCGTGGTCGTTCGCCTCGCGCGTCTACTCCGCGGACCTGCCGCTCGCCGCAGGCATGCCGCTGCCGGAGGGCTACCTGCGCGCCGAGCTCGAGGCCCGCGGCTATCGCGAGACGCATTCGCCGCGCGCGGCCGGCGAGTGGGCCGCGACTCCCGGCGGAACCGAGATCGTGCTGCGCGGATTCGCCGCCGCGCCCGACCCCGCGGGCCACGGCGGTCCCGAGCGCGTGCGCCTGCGGCTCGCGGGCGGCCGGCTCGCGGCCGTGCAGCGGCTCGGCGGCCTGCCCGGCTCGCCGGCGCCGGACCTGGCGCACGCACCCCGGCTGGAACCCGTGCTGCTCGCGGTGCTGCCGGACTCCAATCATGTCTACCGCGAGTACGTGCCGCTCGCGCGCATGCCGCTCGCGCTGCGCCAGGTGGCGATCGCGTCCGAGGACCGGCGCTTCCGCTCGCACTGGGGGCTGGATCTCAAGGGCAACGCCCGCGCACTCGTGGCCAACCTGCGCGCGGGCGGCGTGCGCCAGGGCGCCAGCACGATCACGCAGCAGCTCGCCCGCGGGCTGTTCCTGGGCAACGCGCGCAACATGACGCGCAAGCTGAACGAGATGGTGCTCGCGCTCGCGCTCGAACGCGTGCTGTCCAAGGACCGCATTCTCGAGATGTACCTGAACAGCGTCTACTTCGGGCGCGACGCCGAAGGGGGCATCGCGGGTGTCGCGGAGGCCTCGCGCCGCTTCTTCGGCGTCCCCGTGGACTCGCTTTCGCTGGACCAGTGCGCGCTGCTCGTGGGCGTGATCCCGGCGCCCAACCTCTATTCGCCGCTGCGCCGGCCCGACAACGCGCTCCGCCGGCGCGGGATCGTGCTGCACGAGATGGTCGA
>CAIXRL010000182.1 GCA_903921835.1 Candidatus Eiseniibacteriota bacterium
CGTGCGGTGAATAGATTTCAGTTGAAACAGTGATCAGCCGAAAATATACTTGTCACATGAGCAAACGGGCGAAGGAATACCAGTCTCTGGATGCGAAGGACCGCCGCATCCTGCACCTGGTGCAGCGCGACGGCAGCCTGTCGCAGGCCGAGATCGCGAAGAAGGTGGGGCTTTCGACGGCGGCCGTGAACGAGCGGCTGCGCAAGCTCGAGGCCTCGGGGACGATCCGGCGCTGGGCGGCGATCGTTTCGCCCGCCGCCGTGGGCGCGGGCGTGACCGCCTTCGTCGAGATCTTCATGGAGCATCCCCGTTTCGAGGCCAGCTTCCTGCGGCGCGTCATGTCGCTCGACGAGGTTCTCGAGTGCCATCACGTGACCGGGGAGTTCTCGCTGCTGCTCAAGGTCCGCGTGGCGGACATGGAATCGCTCCAGGACCTGCTGCTCGAACAACTCGGCGCGCACGAGGGCGTCCGCCAGACGCGCACCGTGATGGCGCTTTCGACCGTGAAGGAAGACACCTACGTGAATCCCAACGCCCGAGGAGGTGACGCATGAGCCGCATCGCACCCGCACAGGTGCACGAGACGCTGAGCCGCCACATGCTGGCGGACGGCTACGACATCGTGCTGGACATGGAGAAGAGCCAGGGACGCAGGCTCTGGGACTCCCGCCAGGGCCGCTCCTACCTGGACCTGTTTTCGTTCTTCGCCACGCTGCCGCTCGGTATCGGGCACGCGGGCATGAAGGACCCGGCGTTCCTCGCCAGGCTCACGCGCGCGGCGCTGGTGAACCCGACCAACTCGGACGTCTACACGACCGAGATGGCGGAGTTCGTGGACACCTTCGGCCGCGTCGCCAAGCCGGAGTACCTGAAGTACGCGTTCTTCGTCGCGGGCGGCTCGCTGGGCGTGGAAAACGCGCTCAAGGCCGCCATGGACTGGAAGGTGCGCCGCAACTTCGCGAAGGGCATGAAGGAGGAGAAGGGGCACCAGATCCTCCACTTCCGCGAGGCGTTCCACGGCCGCAGCGGCTACACGTTGTCCATGACCAACACGGCCGATCCGCGCAAGTACCAGTACTTCGCGCGCTTCGACTGGCCGCGCGTGAGCAATCCGGCGCTGCACTTCCCCGTGGACGCCGCGGAGCTCGCGCGCGTCGAGGCCGCCGAGCGCGCCTCGCTCGACGAGATCAAGGCCGCGTTCCGCGAGCGCAGGGACGACATCGCCGCGATCTGCATCGAGCCCATCCAGGCCGAGGGCGGCGACAACCACTTTCGCAGCGAGTTCCTGGCGGCGCTCAAGACGCTCGCACACGAGAACGACGCGCTGCTCGTCTTCGACGAGGTGCAGTCGGGCGTGGCGCTGACGGGCCGCATGTGGGCGCACCAGCACTTCGGCGTCGAGCCGGACCTGATGGCGTTCGGCAAGAAGATGCAGGTCTGCGGCTGCCTCGCGGGCGGGCGCATCGACGAGGAGCCGGACAACGTCTTCCACGTGAAGAGCCGGATCAACTCCACGTGGGGCGGCAACCTGGTGGACATGGTGCGCTGCCAGCGCTACCTGGAGATCATCGA
>CAIXRL010000183.1 GCA_903921835.1 Candidatus Eiseniibacteriota bacterium
GCGTCAGCCGGACCCACCTTCGGTGGGTGCCCCAAGATCGGCCGGCCGCGCCGCAGCCGTGTTGTCCACACGATGAGGACAGCGGCCGGTCGAGCTTCGCGGCAGATGACGCGCAGATCGCGCTCACAGACCGCGGGCTCGTGAATCGTCCTGGGTAAGGTACGCCGCCCCGAAGGACTGGCCAAACGGCAGCGCCGCAGGACGCGGGCCGGACACGCGGGATGCACAGGAGGGCGCCACCGGCTCACCCGTGGTCCGGACACGGGCGCGCGGGGGCCAGCCCTGGCCGCAATGGGGCGTACACGCAACGGCCCGGGGCGTTCCGCCCCCGGGCCGTTCGCGCACCGCCGGCTTCAGCTGGGGTTGCCGTCGGGCCCCTTCATGCCGTCGCGGATGCGCTTCCGCATCGCCTCGGCATCGGCGCCACGCTCGCCCGAAGGAGCGCCCAGCACGTCGGCGCCGATCTTCTCGGAGAGCAGCATCGTCAGCAACGCCTCCATGACGTTGCCGCTCGCCCCCGAACCGCCCTCGCCACCGCCGCCCACGACCACGCGCGGGACCACGTCCACCTTCGACACCTGGATCGCCTCGGCGAAGCGGTTCATCACCTGCTGCGTGAGCTGGAAGCGCGGGCCGCCGTACGCGCGGACCTGCTCCTCGATCGCCATGGCCTGCGCCACGCCGACGCGCGCCGCGCGCTCGGCGTCCGCGCCCGCGATGGCCTTGACCTTGCGCGCCTCGCCCTCGCCCATGATGCGGACCTTCTCCGCCTCGGCCGTGGCGAGCGTCTGGATCTTGGTCGCTTCCTGCTGGGCGCGGGCGAGATCCGCCTTGCCCTGGTTCGACTGCACGACGATCGACAGCTCGGACTCGGTCATCGCCGCCTGCTGGCGCGCGCGCTGCTCCGCTTCGCGCAGCTCGCGCTCCTTGACCGCGGCGACCTGCTGCCGGTTGTACGTCTCGACCTGCTCCGTGGCGATCTGCCGCGAACGGAGCTGGAGGAGGATCTGCTCGATCTGTCCCCCCGGCTCGCCGCTGGTGGGGGTGCCGATCAGCACCTCCTGCAGCTCCAGGTTGTACTGGGCGAACTTGGCCTTCATCTCCTCGCCGGCCTGCTGCTGGATCGCGCTGCGGTCCTGGATCAGCTGAATGAGCGTGCGCGTCTGCCCGATGTTCTTGAAGTAGGCGCTGACCATCGGGTCGAGCGTCTGCTCGACCAGCCGCTTGATGTCACCAAAGCGCTGGATGACGAGAGGCGCCTTGCGGTAGTCGATGTGCACGACCACCGACAGCGGCAGCGACGGCTCGAACGCGTCCTTGGTGATGAGCGCCACCTCGGACAGGTTCTCGTCGTACTTGTGCGCGCCGCTCTCTGCCTTGTTCCACTTGAGGATGAAGTTGGTGGTCGGGACGATGCTCACCTTGCCGGCGAGCGTGTTGAAGGCGTACTTGCCCGGCATGAGCGCCTCGCTCCACACGCCGCGCAGCCCCTTCTGCACCAGCTCGCCGTGCTTGTACTCGGCGCCCGAGAGGTCCGCGCCGGTCTCGCCGGTGTAGCTCACGACCACGCCCACGGTGCCGACCTCGACGACGGTCTTGGGCACCATCTCGACCGTGGCGAAGAGCCGGTTGACGTAGTAGGTGCCCTCGACCAGCACCTGCAGCTGGCGCCCGCGCTGGCCGCCCGCGGCGAGGAACTTCTCGGGGTCCTGGAAGGCGTTGTGATAGGTGGCTGCGTTCGCGGGGTTCTCGCCCACCGTGGGCGCGATGATCTGCCCCGGCGGCAGCGAAGGCCCGTCGTGCACGGTGACGATGCCGAGCACGTCGTCGGTGCCCTTGATCACGACCGGCGTGAAGCCGCCGCGCTCGGCGATCAGCTTGGCCATGCGCGAGAACAGCTCGGCCTCGGTCTTGTCGAGCGCCAGCCCGTACACGCGCTCCTCGGCGAGCACGACGAACTGCGAGAGGTGAATGGCGTACGTGCCCTCGCGCAGGATCTTGCGCTGCGGGCCGCGCTGGCCACCGGCGCGCAGGAACACCGCGGCGTCCTGGAAATCGTTGGCCTTCTCGTTCGAGCCGAGCGTCTGGGACGCCGGCAGCACCTGGCCGTCGCGCGCGAAGATGTAGCCGATCCGGCCCTGCGGGATGGTCACCAGCGGCAGGACGTGCACGACGTACTGGATGGGCATCAGGTAGTGCAGGCCGCCTCGCAGCATGTTGGGCTGGAAGCCGGCCTCGCCCTCGAGCGCGATGATGCCGGACTTGATCGAGCCGCGGCCGCTGAGACGCTTCTCGACCACGCCGATCTTGTTGTTCGGGATGTAGCGAAAGCCGGACAGCAGCACGATGCCGGCCAGAATCAGGAGCACCCACAGCAGGAGGATCATGAGACATCACCTCGTGTCCGGGGCGCGGGGCCGCACGCACGCGTGGACGCGCCCGGAGGTTTGTGGCGTTGGAGCACCGGTGTTCGCAGGGAAGTCGTCGCGCCGGTGTCGGCGCAGGCTCGCACGTCCGGCTCCCGGAGCATAGGGCGCGGCGGCGGCGGGACGATCGGTCTAAATCGGAGTGGCCGGCGGGAGAATGGCTGCGGCGAAGGGCGGACGCGGGGACCTGCGGCAGGACAGCGACATCGAACGGACCTCCAGGAGTGCGCCCCGCGGGGCGGGGCGCGAGGGCCGACGCGATAAGCGGCGATCGAGCGGACGGCGCTCGCGCGGGCGTGCCGATCCGCGCGTCGCCGCTCCGTCGCCGGAACGTCCGACCCATGCCGGAATACGTGCGGCGGGCCCGCGTGGTTGCGCGCCTGCGCCGCGGTGGCCGATGGCGGTGGCCGAACACGTTGCGGCGAACATGGCTGCGCGCACTCGATTCCATGGGCGGCCGCATGGAGCCGTGATAGCATCGTCCGTCGCAACCTGGCGATCCACCTCATCGTGCCGACGAGGCCCCTCCACCGCGCTGCGGCACTCCACGGGAGACACCGATGAAACCGCGAACCCCGTCCCGGCGTTTCGTCCATTCCGGGCTGCGCGTGCTGCTCCTTCTGGCCGCCCACGCGGCCATGACTCCCGGCAGCGCGCTGGCCGCGAGCTTGTCCGACACGACGAACGGCACGTGGGCACAGCTGGCACCGGGAGGCTCGCTCCCCGGCGTGCGCGTGCTGAACTCCGTGATTCTCGACCCGGTGCGAGACCGCATGGTGGTGTTCGCCGGCGGCGACAGCCTGGCAGGCGGCGGATTCGAGGTGCGCAACGACGTCTGGGCCCTCCCGCTGTATGGCCGGGGGTATTGGACACAGCTGGCGCCAGGTGGAACGCCACCGAGCGCGCGCATCGGCGCCCGGGCGATCTACGATCCCTTGCGCGACCGCATGATCGCATTCGGGGGCTCGGACGGATCCAACTGCACAAATGACACGTGGACGATGTCGCTCGGCACGGCGCCGGTGTGGACGCAACTGACCCCAAGCGGAACACCGCCGAGCGCGAGGGCTTTCGACACGGTCATCTACGATCCGGTGCGTGACCGCCTGCTGGTATTCGGGGGTTCGGCCGGCTCCAGCTACTTCAACGACGTCTGGGCGCTCCAGCTGGCCGGAACTCCGACCTGGACCCAGCTGGCGCCCACCGGCACACCGCCGAGCGCGCGTGCCCTTCACACGGCGATCTACGATTCCGTGCGCGACCGCATGGTGGTGTTCGGTGGTTCCCCCGGTCCCTTGAACGACACCTGGACGCTCGCACTGGCGGGTTCGACGGGCTGGAGCCAGCTGGCGCCCGGCGGCACGCCGCCGGGCGCTAGGAAGTCGCACACGGCTGCATACGACCCAGCACAGGATCGCATGATCGTATTCGGCGGCGGAGCAGGTTCCGGCTCCAATTTGCGGAACGACGTCTGGGCGCTGGCCCTGGCGGGTTCGACGGGCTGGAGCCAGCTGGCGCCCGGCGGCACGCCGCCGAGCGTGCGCTTCCATCACTCCGCCATCTACGATCAGAAGAGCGGCCGCATGATGGTCTTTGCGGGATACTCTGGCGTCTTCCTGAACGACACGTGGGCGCTCTGCTGGCCGACAGCCGGGGTCGGCGACGACGACCACCGGCCCGGCGCCAGCGCTCTCGCCCCCCCCGTCCCGAACCCGTTCACGCGAGGCACGACGGTCTCCTATTCCCTCCCCGGCACAGGCCGGATCCGGCTGCTCGTTCACGACGTGAGTGGACGCCTGGTCCGCGATCTGGACGATGGACTCCGATCCGCGGGTACGCACGTCGTCGTCTGGGACGGAACCGACGCCGCGGGTTCACGGCCGGGCGCGGGAGTGTTCTTCGTCACGCTGGATACTCCCGGAGTTAGCCACACCCGCAGGGTGGTTCTGCTCGAGTAGCGGTACGCGATCCCGCCCGCCGGGCGGGGGGACGCCCAGGGCCCCGCAGGCGTGTCCATAACTCCGCTCTAAGGACGGCGATTCTCGGCTAACGCCATGAGACGTTTGGATCTACGGCTCGAAGCGATTGCGCCCAAGCGGCGATAAATGTAGTGGACACGAGTCTGGTTAGCGGTATAAGATACAGGTATGGAA
>CAIXRL010000184.1 GCA_903921835.1 Candidatus Eiseniibacteriota bacterium
ACCATGTTCGCGTTCGCCGCGATGGGCGTGCTCATCACCAGCGCCAGCGCGCTGCTCTACGGCGAGGCGATCTGGGACCCGGTGAAGCTCGTGGGGCACTTCTCCAGCGCGTGGGTCGTGGGCTTCGCGATGTTCTCGGTCGTGGTGGCCACGCTCGCGGTGAACATCGCCGCCAACGTGGTCTCGCCCGCGAACGACTTCGCCAACGCGCTGCCCCGGCACATCTCGTTCAAGACCGGGGGGCTCATCACCGGGCTCGTCGGCATCCTCATGCAGCCCTGGCGGCTGCTCGCCGACCCGAAGGGCTACATCTTCACCTGGCTCGTGGGCTACTCGGGCGGGCTGGGCTCCATCGCCGGCGTGCTCATCGCCGACTACTGGTTCGTCCGCGGCCGGAAGCTCGAGTTGGGCGATCTCTACAGCGTCGGCGGCGTGTACCATTACGATGGCGGCTGGAACTGGCGCGCCGCGGTCGCAACGCTGGCCGGGTGTGCGCTGGCGTGGGGCGGCCTCGTGTTCGCGCCGCTGCGGCCGCTCTACGACTACGGGTGGTTCGTGGGCTTCGGCGCGGCGGCGCTGATTCACTGGGGGCTGATGAAGGCGCTGCCGCCGGCCAGGAAGCGCGCGGACGTGACCGGAGCGATCTGACCGCAAGCCCGGCGCCGGCCCGCAGGGACTCGGGCCACGTCCGCATACGGGATTTTGCGTCCCACAACCGGACACACCGCGCCGCGGTCGCGGCCAACGACGAGATCCACAGGTCGTTGAACGACAACAGAGTAGCGGACCATCACGCGAGGGAGATGGATCGGCTGCAACCCGCTGGAGCCGGCTTCCGTCCCAGGACACATGGACGTTCCTCGCGCGAAGAAGCCGCGGCAGTTGCTGCCGCTCTACATGTCAATCGCGGTCATTGTCGTGCTGGTCACGGTTGGCGTCATGCGCATCCGGCCCGCAGCACCGGGCGTGGAGCGCTCGACCCTGCTCATCGACAGCGTGAAGCGCGGCGAGATGCTGCGTGAGGTGCGCGGCAACGGCACGCTGGTTCCCGAGGACCTGCGCATCGTCTCGGCGATGACGGCCGGCCGTATCGAGCGCATCATCGCGCGACCCGGCACACGCGTGGAGAGCGGCACCATCCTGCTCGAGATGAGCAATCCCGACGTGCAACTCGAAGCGCTCGATGCGGAGCGGCAGCTGAAGATGGCCGAGGCCGAGCTGGCCACGCAACGCGCCACGCTGGAGACGCAGCGCCTGAGCGCCGTGAGTTCCGCGGCGTCCGCACGCACGGAACTGCGCGAGGCCGGGCGCCAGGTGAAGGTTGCCGAGCGGCTCGCCGCCGACGGGCTCGCCGCCGCGATGGAGACGGACCGCGCGCGCGACCGCGCGTCCGAGGCCGGCGAGCGCTACGAGAGCGAGCAACGCCGCCTCGTGCTGACGATCGAGAGCATGAAGGCCCAGGTGGACCTGCGGCTCTCCGAAGTGGACCGGTTGCGCTCGATCGCGGCGTTCCAGCGCGACCGCGTCGCATCCATGACCGTGCGCGCCGGGCAGAAGGGCATCGTGCAGGCGCTCGCGCTGCAGCCCGGCCAGTGGGTGAACCCCGGCCAGGAGCTGGCGCGCGTCGCGGGCCAGGACCGCCTCAAGGCCGTGCTCATGGTGCCGGAATCGCAGGCGCGTGATCTCGCGCCCGGGCTCAAGGCCGTCGTGGACACGCGCAACGGGTTCATCGCCGGCCACGTCTCGCGCGTGGACCCGGGCGTGCAGGGCGGCACCGTCGCGGTGGACATCACGCTCGACGGTGCGCTGCCGCGCGGCGCTCGCCCCGACCTGACCGTGGACGGCAAGATCGAGATCGAACGCATCGCAATGGCGCTGTACGTCGGTCGGCCCGCGGACGGCTCGACCGAGGCAACGACGCAGATGTTCCGGCTCGAGCCCGACGGCCGCTCGGCGGAACGCCTGAGCGTGCGCGTCGGCCGCGGCTCCGCCGACGCCGTCGAGATCCTGGACGGATTGAAGGAGGGCGACCGTGTGATCCTGAGCGAGATGTCGCAATGGAGCGCCGTCGCCCGAGTGAACCTGAAGTAGACGGGCACGTCACCCGGGGAGAGACCATGGCCACGACCACGAACGATCGTCCTGCAGGCGAGTCCCGGCCGGTCGCGCCGGCCGACGACACCAACGGCCTGGCGCTGCTGAAGCTCGATAGCCTGAGCAAGGTGTTCGTCACCGACGAGGTGGAGACGCACGCGCTGTCCGGCGTCCACCTCGAGATCGCGCGCGGCGAGTACGTCGCCATCTCGGGGCCGTCGGGCTGCGGCAAGTCCACGTTGCTCTCGATCCTCGGCCTGCTCGACACGCCGACCGGGGGCACCTACCAGCTCGATGGCGTGTCCGTGCAGAGCCTGGCGTTCGCGGAGCGCGCGCGCATCCGCAACCGGCAGATCGGGTTCATCTTCCAGAGCTTCAACCTGATCGGCGATCTGACGGTGTACGAGAACGTCGAGTTGCCCCTCACCTATCGCGGCATGGGCGCCGCCGAACGCCGCAAGCGCACGGGCGAGGCGCTCGAGCGCGTGAGCATGGCGCACCGCTCGCGGCACCTGCCCGCGCAGCTCTCCGGCGGCCAGCAGCAGCGCGTCGCGGTGGCTCGCGCACTCGCGGGCGACCCGATCATCCTGCTCGCCGACGAGCCGACCGGGAACCTGGACTCGAGCAACGGCGACGCGGTCATGGCACTGCTGCAGGACCTGCACGCCATGGGGTCCACGATCTGCATGGTCACGCACGACGACCGCTTCGCGCGGCACGCGGAGCGCACCATCCACCTGTTCGACGGCCGCGTGGTCGACGAGCGGCGCGAGCGCTAGGCGCGAGGGAGACCCGATCATGGAAAGCCTGGTGCAGGACCTCCGCTTCGCGCTGCGCTCCCTGCGTCGCACCCCGGGATTCACCGCCGTCGTCGTGGTGGTCATGGCACTCGGCATCGGCGTGAACGTCGCCATGTTCAGCATGGTGTACGGGCTCGCGCTGCGCCCGTGGCCCCTCCCGGAGCCCGGGAGGCTCGTGGACATCCGCACGACCAACGTGCGGACGGGCTGGAACAACATGCCCATGTCGTGGCCGAACTACCGCGACCTGTGCGAGCGCTCGAAATCGTTCTCGGCGATCGGCGGTATCTGGAGCCTGGTCGGCACGGTCACGCTCGACCACGACCCCGAGCGCCTGGCCGGCGCGCGCATCACCTCGGGGCTGTTCCCCGCGCTCGGCGTACCGCCGATGCTGGGACGCAACTTCACCCGCGACGAGGAGATCGCAGGCAGGGACCTGGACCAGGTCATCGTCAGCGAGCGCCTGTGGCGCACCCGCCTGGGCGGCACCCCCGCGGTGCTCGGACGGACGATTCGCGTCAACGGCCGCACGCGCGCGATCGTCGGCGTGATGCCGAAGGACTTCCGGTTCCCCGAGACCGAGGACTTCTGGATCCCGGCCAGCCACGACCCCGCGATCACGGATCGTTCGGCAGGCGCGCTCGAGGTCATGGCGCGGCTCGAGCCGGGCGTCTCGGCCGCGCAGGCCGCGGCCGAGATGCGGACGCTCTGGGGCGCGCTGGTGCACGACCACGCCGAACTGAAGGACCTCGGAATCCGCGTCGTGGGCAGCCAGGAGAACAGCACCCGCAGCGAGCGCCCGATGCTGGTCGTCGTGCTGATCGCCGTGTTCTGCGTGCTGATCGTCGCCTGCGCGAACGTGGCCAACCTGCTGCTCGCGCGGGCCGCGAATCGGCGCCGGGAGATCAGCGTGCGCGTCGCGCTGGGTGCCTCGCGGGGACGCGTCGTCCGCCAGCTCCTGACCGAGAGCGTACTGCTCTCCGGCTTCGGCGGCATCCTCGGCGTCGCGATCGGATACTGGGGCAACGCCGCCTGGCAACGGGGCATCCCGGTCGAGTTGTCCTGGATGATGCGATTCGCGATCGACGGTCCCGTACTGCTCTACACCGCGGCGCTCACCGTGCTCGCGGGCGTGATCTTCGGCCTGGCGCCCGCGTTGCACGCCTCCGACACGAACCTCACGCAGGCCCTGCGCGAGGGCGGCATCCAGGCCGGCCACTCGCGCTCCGGCCGGCGGCTGCGCAACGCGCTCGTCGTCGCCGAAATCGCCTTCTCGATCGTGCTGCTGATCGGCGCCGGCCTCATGGTCCGTTCGTTCATGAAGTGCGACCAGGCGGGCCGCGGACTGCGCACGAAGGGCATCGTCGTCGGCCGCCTGTTCCCTCCCGTCGCGACTTACCCCACGACACAGCAGCGCGCGGGCTTCTTCCGGGAACTTCAGCAGCGGCTGCAGGCCGAACCCGGCGTGGTGTCGGCATCCGTCATCAGCGACCTGCCGCTGGGGAAGTTCGACACCGAGACCCGCGTGATGACTCCCGACACGCCTGACGCACGCAGCGCCGCGAACGCTTCCTACTGGGCCAGCATGCCCGGTGCGCTCAAGACGCTGGGAATCGCGCTCAAGCGCGGCCGGGAGTTCACCTTCGCGGACGACTCGGCCGGGATGCGGGTGGCCATGGTCAGCGAGGACGCCGCGCGGCGCCTGTATCCCGGGCGCGACGCCATCGGCCAGCGCATCCGCTGCACGGACGATCCGGATTCGCTGGGCTGGCGAACGATCGTCGGCGTGACCGGCAACGTCGTCCAGAACGTCGACTTCGACGCCAGGGTGATCGGCAGCATCTGGGTGCCCGAGCTGCAGGAGCCCGTGCAGACCATGTGGGCTCTCGTCGAGACGCGGGGCTCGGACTCGCAGGGCGCCGCGGCGCTTCGCCGGACCGTCCGCGCGCTGGACCCCGACATCGCCGTCTACGACGTACGCACGTTGCGCGAGCAGTTGCAGTTCTCGCTGTGGGTGCGCCGCCTGTTCGCGTCGCTGGTCAGCGTCTTCGGCGTGCTCGCGCTGGTCATCGCCGGCGTCGGGCTCTACGGCGTGATGGCCTACAACGTCGCGCAGCGCACCCGCGAGATCGGCGTCCGCATGGCGCTGGGGGCCGAGGCGGGGAGCGTCATGAAGCTGGTCGTGGGGCAGGCGCTGCGCATGACCGCGATCGGTATCGCGATCGGCCTGGTGCTGGCGGCTGCGGTCACCCGCTTCCTGGGCTTCATCATCAGCGGCGTCAGCCCCACGGATCCGCCGACGTACGCGGCCGTTGCGGTCCTGCTGGCGCTCTCGGGATTGGTGGCCGCATGGGTTCCCGCCTGGCGCGCGACGCGCATGAGCCCGATGCTCGCGCTGCGCGGGGACTGATCCCTGCGCGCCCGTGCTAGCCCGCATTGTTCATGAGCCCGCGGCCTGCGAGCGCGATCTGCGCGTCATCCGGACCCACCTTCGGTGGGTACCCCGAAGCTCGACCGGCCGCTGTCCTCATCGTGTGGACAACACGGTTCCAGGGTACCCATCGAAGGTGGGTCCGGCCGGCCGATCTTCTTGCGGCTGACGCACATCTCGCACTCTCGGCTGGCGGTTCGTGAATAGTCCGGGCTAGTCTCGGCCCTGCCATGAGTTCTCCTCACGATCACGGCCATCGTTCCGCCTGCCGGCCAGCCGGGGTACGCGAGTCCATCGCGGCCCCGCGCGGGGCCGCGGCCCGGTGCGCGGCCGGCGACGCCGGAGGAGGCGCGTCGTGAGCGAAGGACCCGCGCGGCTGCTGGTGGCCGACGACGACCCGGACGTGCTCGCTGCGCTGCGCCTCCTGCTGCGCGGTGAGGGCTACGAGGTGGAGACCGCGACCAGCCCCGCGGTGGTGCTGCACGCCGTGGAGCACAAGGATTTCGACCTCGCGATCCTCGACATGAACTACGCCCGCGACACCACGAGCGGTGGCGAGGGGCTCGACCTGCTGGAGCGCCTGCGCGCACTCGATCCCGTGATGCCCGTGCTGGTCATGACCGCATGGGGGAGCCTCGAAGGCGCGGTGGCGGCGGTGCGCCGCGGCGCGCGCGACTACGTGCAGAAGCCGTGGGACAATACGCGGCTGCTGCACACCGTGCGCACACAGCTCGAACTGGGGCGCGCCCTGCAGCGGGGCATGCGACTCGAGCAGGAGAACCGCCTGCTGCGCCACGAGGGACTGCCCGAGCTCGTCTGTGATTCCGCCGCCATGAAGGGCGTGCTCGACATGGTGGGTCGCATCGCACGCAGCGACGCCAACGCACTCATCACCGGCGAGCACGGCACGGGCAAGGAATTGGTCGCGCGGCTGCTGCACGCTGCGTCAGCGCGGGCCAACCGGCCGTTCATCACGATCAACGCGGGCGGGATTCCGGAGGGCGTGTTCGAGAGCGCGTTGTTCGGGCACGCGCGGGGTGCCTTCGCGGGCGCGAACAGCGACCAGCCAGGGCGCATCGAGCTGGCCGACGGCGGCACGCTGTTCCTGGACGAGGTGGCGAACGTGCCGCTGACGCACCAGGCCCGGCTGCTGCGCGTCCTGCGGGCCGGCGAGTTCGAGCGCGTCGGCACCACCCGGACGCGGACCGCAAACGTGCGTCTCCTTTCGGCCACGATCGCCGACCTGCGAGCCGAATGCGCGGCCGGCCGCTTCCGCGAGGACCTGTTCTTCCACGTCAACACCGTCGAGATTCACCTGCCGCCGCTGCGTGAGCGCCGCGAGGACGTGCCCGCGCTGGCCGCGGGGTTTCTCGAGCGCTACGCACATCGTTACCGCAAGCCGCTCGCGGGATTCGCCGACGCGGCGCTGCAGGCATTGCTCGCGCACCCGTGGCCCGGCAACGTCCGCGAGTTGGACCACGCGATCGAGCGCGCCGTGCTGATTGCCCGCGGGGCGGTGCTGGCGCCCGGGGACCTCGGCCTGCGTACCAAGGCCGACGGCGCGCCTCCGATCGAGCAGCTCACGCTGGACGAGGCCGAGCGGCTGCTGATCCAGCGCGCCCTCGGTCGCCACGGCGGCAACGTGAGCGAGGCCGCCAGGGCTCTGGGGCTCTCGCGCAGCGCGCTCTACCGCCGGCTCGAGCGCCACGGCATCCGGGCGGCGGGATCGTGACCACTTCGCGCCGCCCGCGCCGGCTGTCCTACGAGGCGCGCATCACCCTGTGCGCGCTCGCCGGAGGGTCCCCGGCGGTGATCGTGGCCATGGTGGCGCTCGCGCGCGGGATCCCCGATTCGGGCCTGCGCACGATGCTCGGGCTTCTCGTGCTCGCCGCCTGGCTGCTCGGCGCGCTGGCCGTGAGCGAACGGGCTGCTCGTTCGCTGCAGACGCTATCGAATCTGATCGCCGCGGTGCGCGAGGGCGACACGTCGATCCGCGCGCGCGGGGCCGACCCCGACGACACGCTGGGGCTGGCGTACTGGGAGGTCAATGAACTGGCCGAGCAGGCACGCCAGCGCCGGTTTGAAGCCTTCGCCGCGGCATCGCTGCTGCGACAGGTGATGGAATCCATCGATGTCGCGCTGTTTGCGTTCGACCCCGAGGGCCGGCTGCGCGTGGTGAATCACGACGGCGAGCAGTTGCTGGCTATGCCCGCGGAGCGCGCGCTCGGCCAGGACGCCGCGGCACTCGGACTGGCCGACACGCTCGCGGGCGAGACGCCCCGTCTGGTTGACCTGCAGCTGCCGGGGCGCACCGGGCGCTGGGAGATTCGCCGCGGCACCTACCGCCACGAGGGCCTTCCGTTCCAGCTGGTCGTGGTCTCCGATCTCGGGCGCACGCTGCGTGAGGAGGAGCGGCAGGCATGGCAGCGGTTGATCCGCGTGCTCAGCCACGAGATCAACAACTCGCTCGCCCCGATCCAGTCGATCGCCGGCAGTCTCCAGACCCGGCTGGCGCGCGAAGACGCAGCGGACAGCGGCGCGGACATGCGCGAGGGACTCGCCGTGATCGAAACCCGCTCCCGGGCGCTCGCGCGGTTCCTGCAGGCCTACGCCGAACTCGCGCGGCTGCCGCGGCCCACGCTCGCGCCCCTCGACGTGGACGCGTGGGTGAGACGCGTAGTGGCACTCGAGACGCGTCTCGTGGTCGAAGTGCGTGGCGGACCGCAGGCCGTGGTGTGTGTGGATGGCGACCAGTTCGACCAACTCCTCATCAACCTCGTGCGCAACGCCGCCGACGCCGCGCTCGAAGCCTCCGGCCGCGCCTGGATCGAGTGGCGCCCGGAAGGGGGCTGGCTCGTGCTCGATGTCCTGGACGAGGGCCCCGGCTTGAGCGAGACCGTCAACCTGTTCGTGCCGTTCTTCACCACCAAGCCGGACGGCTCCGGCATCGGCCTGGCGCTCGCCAGGCAGGTCGCCGAGGCGCATGGCGGCACGCTGACCCTGCAGGACCGCGGCGGTTCGCGTGGCTGCATGGCCAGGGTGCGACTGCCGCTGGGTGGCGTCATGGCCACGCCCTCGAAATCGTCCACGCGATAGGAGCGCCCCGGCCGGTCTCGCCGACCCCATCGCGCGGCAGCGCGCCGGGTCCGTCGCGCGACTCCCGTGCCAGCGATCAGCTCACGCGCCGACGCGGGCCCGATACGCCGTGAGCGCCCCCGCGAGGATATCCATCGCGCGCTCGAGCTTGCCGCACTCGAGCACGTACGCGAGCCGCACTTCGTCGCGGCCCAGGCCCGGCGTCGCGTAGAAGCCGTCGAGCGGCGCGACCATCACGGTCTCGCCGCCCTGCGAGTACTCGGTGAGCAGGTAGATGGCGAACGCGTTGGCGTCGTCCACGGGCAGGCCCGTGCAGATGTAAAACGCGCCCTCGGGCTTGCGCACGCGTACGCCCGGCATGCGCGAGAGCGCGCCGAAGACGACATCGCGGCGCTTCTGGTACTCGGCCAGGACGCCGCTCGTGTACGACGCGGGCACCTCGGTGAGCGCCGTGCACGCGAACTGCTCCAGCGTCGGCGGGCACAGCCGCGCCTGCCCGAAGCGCATGATCGCGTCCATGAACGGGCGGTTCTTCGAGACGATGTTGCCGATGCGCGCGCCGCACAGCGAGTAGCGCTTCGAAACGCTATCCACGACGATCGCGAGGTCGTCGAGTCCGTCAAAGGTCAGCAGCGAGCGGCTCGTCCGGCCGTCGTACGTGAATTCGCGGTAGACCTCGTCCGAGACCAGGTACAGTCCACGGTCGCGGCAGATGGCCGCGAGCCGCTCGATCTCGGCGTCCGTGTACACCGTGCCCGTCGGGTTGTTCGGCGAGCAGATGAGGATGGCCCTCGTGCGCGGGCCGATCTTCGCCTCGATCGCAGCGCGTTCCGGCAGGTGGTAGCCGTCCTCGCCGCGCGTCGTCACCGGCACGCACTCCACGCCCGTCATGGCGGCGAAGCCGTTGTAGTTCGTGTAGAACGGCTCGAACACGATCACCTGGTCGCCGGGATCGCACAGCGCGCCGAGCGTGAACTGGATCGCCTCGCTGCCTGCGGTGGTGACGAAGATGTCCTCGGGCGCGAGCCGCGCCCCGAAGCCCGCGTAGTAGGTGCGCAGCGCCTCGATGTACTCCGGCAGGCCCTGCGAGGGCCCGTACGGCACGTACGGCGCTGTGTACTGCCTGAAGCGATCGAGGATCACCTGCGGCGTCGGGATGTCCGGCTGGCCGATGTTGAGTCCGTGCACTTCCAGCCCGCGCTTGCGGGCGGCGACGGCGTACGGGGCGAGCCGGCGAATGGGCGACGCGGGCATGGTTGCGGCCCGCTGGGACAGTCGGGTGGGCTGGTTCATGACGATCTCGGATCCTGGGAGTTCGGGAGCCGGCGGCAACATCTCCCCCGGCGGTCCAGACGGCAGGGCGCAGTCTAGCGCGGACGGTTCACAAACCGCGAACCGGGAACGCCGGGAACGCAGGCCGCGTCAGGCCGCGGCCCGCCAGGCCTCGAGCAGGCAGACGAGTTCCTCGGAAGCGCGGGCGAAGCCGGAATCGGGATCCATCGCGGCGCGCGCCTCGTCGATGCGGCCCAGTTCGAGCAACTGCACGACGCCAGCGGCTTCAGCGTGAAAGCGTGCGTGCAACTCGACGACGACGTCGTAGTCCCGGTCCGTGCGGCTCTCGGGCGGCAGTGAGCACAGCCAGCGTCCCAGCGCGCACTGGTCGTCACGCCCGGCATCGTCGGAGCCCTGCTCGCAGTAGCCGCGAACGACGGCGTCGCGCAACTCGCGCTTCCATTCGGTGTGCGCGTCCAGCGCACCCTCGACCTCGAACGCGTGATGCTGCATCAGATCCGCCAGTGCCTTCGCGAATTCGTCGTGATCCGTCATCGTCGCTTCCGGTCCCCGGAGTATCGAAACGCGGACGCGATGGGGTGCGCGCCCTGTGGGCAGCGGTGTTGTCGGCAGGACGCGTCGCGAGCTTGAACGCCGGCGGGTACAGCGCAGGCAGGCCGCGGCCCGTCAGTGCAGCCGCTTGCGCCGGTTGCGGACGAAGTCGCGGAAGACGTACGAGCCGAGGTTGTTCGGGTCGGTCTCGTAGATGCGGCCGTGGTTGAGCTCGGTGAGCTTGCGCACGAAGTCGAGCAGCACCGGGTCGGCGGCGAGCATGAACGTGGTGATCGCGATCCGCTTGCGCCGGCAGTGCGACGCCTCCTCCAATGTCTTGTTCACGATCTTCGGGTCGAGTCCGAATGGGTTCTTGTACAGCCGGCCGTGCTCGCGAATGCAACTCGGCTTGCCGTCCGTGACCATGAAGATCTGCTTGTTGACGCCCTTGCGGCCCTCGAGGATGCGCCGCGCCAGCTGCAGGCCCGCACGCGTGTTCGTGTGGTAGGGACCGGCCTGGATCCTCATCAGGTCCCGCAGCGGCACCTGCGCCGCGTCGTCGCCGAACAGCACCACGTCCAGCGTGTCCTTGGGGTAGCGCGTCTGGATGAGCTGCGTCAGCGCGAGCGCGATCTTCTTGGCGGGCGTGATGCGGTCCTCGCCGTACAGGATCATCGAGTGGCTCACGTCCACCATGAGCACGGTGGCGCAGGCGGACGCGTGCTCCTGTTCGTAGACCTCGAGGTCGTCCTCGTTCAGCGTCAGCTCGTCGATGCCCTGGCGCTTGACCGCATTGCTCACGGACCCGAGCGGATCCAGGTTCGCGAGGTCGTCGCCGAACTGCCAGGCCCTCGTCTCGCTGAGCCGCTCGCCCCCGCTGCCCGCGACGGGCGTGCGATGGTCGC
>CAIXRL010000185.1 GCA_903921835.1 Candidatus Eiseniibacteriota bacterium
CCGAGGCCATCGACCGGCTGCACACGACCGCCGAGTCGCACCACCGGGTGCTCATCGTCGAGGTCATGGGTCGCCACGCGGGCTGGATCGCGCTGCACGCCGGAATCGCCGGCAACGCGGACGTGATCCTGATCCCCGAGATCCCCTACGACATCGAGAAGGTGGCCGAGGTCGTGCGCGAGCGCGAGCGCACCGGGCGGCTCTACACCATCGTGGTGGTCGCCGAGGGCGCAACGCCCGCCGGCGGCGGAGTGTCGGTGCTCGGCAAGGCCGTGGGCCAGGCCGAGAAGCTGGGCGGCGTCGGCGACAAGGTGGCGCACGAACTCGAGGCGCGCACGGGCCGCGAATCGCGCACCGTGGTGCTGGGCCACCTCCTGCGCGGCGGCTCCCCGACGGCGTTCGATCGCCTGGTGGCGCTGCGCTTCGGCGCCGCGGCGGTGCGCGCGCTCGACGAGGGCATGTCGTCCGTCATGGTCTCGCTCAACCCGCCGACCGTGCGCTACGAACCGCTCAAGGCCGCCATCCTGCGCATGAAGACCGTGCCGCTCGACTGCGACACGGTGGAATCGGCCCGCGACCTCGGCATCCAGTTCGGCGACTGACGCACACTCTTCACCGCCCGGCGTGGCGGGCGCGAAGGCCGCTCCCCGGGCGCGGCCTCCGCGCGGCCACCGCAATCGTCCCGCGGAGGAGTCCGGCGACCCGACACCGGCAGAATTGGCGCAATTTCCGTGGCGAAGCCGCCGAAAGCACCGGTAGACTCGATGGGTTGTCCCGTGGGCATCCGGGACATCCTTCCGGGTCGATACCCGTGCCGCCACGATCCCGCCTCACCTCCCCGTCCGGAAGCCGGCCTTCGTTCGGCCTCCGCGACCCCGAACACCCGAGAGGTCCGTCCCATGAAGCGCCCGCTGACCGCCGCATTCGCCTCGCTCGTGCTCCTGCCCGCACTCGCCAACGCACTCCCGCGCAGCGTGCCCGACCCGCAGGCGATGGAGACGCGCGGCGTCACGCTCCGGCCGCGCTCGTTCGTGTTCAGTGCCCTGCCCCGCGTCTCGTCCGTGCCGTACACCGGCCCGGTCCGCGAGCCGCACGAGGAGGGCGTGTGGGAACAGGCGGAGCAGGAACTCGAACGGCAGAAGGCGCACCCCGAGGGCCCGGATCTGCGGGCGCTGGGCGCGCACCTGACGCTCGACCCGACGCCATCGGGCGGCGGCGGCATGATGCCGTTCACGCCCACGATCGGTAACGGGTTCGAGGGCATCACGCAGGGGCCCTACATCCCGGGTGAGCCGACCGTCGCCGGCGGGCCGCTCAACGTCTTCACCGCGGGCAACGTCAGCGTGACGGTCACGAACAAGGACGGCTCGAACCGTGTCGAAGCCGACGGCGCGGGGTTCTTCGGCGTCCCCTCCGGCGAAGGCGCAATCTCGGACGCCCAGTGCTACTACGATGCCGTGCACGGCCGCTTCGTGGCGGTGGCGTTCACGAGCGGCACCTCGCCGAGCAACCACTCGAACTTCTACCTCATCATCAGCAAGACCAGCGACGCGCGCGGCGCGTGGTGGCAGTACGAACTCGACATGTCGAAGGACGGCGCCGCCCAGACGACCAACTGGAGCGACTACGAGTCGATCGGCATCACCGAGGACAAGCTGGTGCTCACCGCCCAGCAGTTCACGTTCGGGACCAACTCGTACCAATATCCCAAGGTCCGCGTGCTCGACCGCGCGGCGCTGTACGCAGGTTCGGCATCGTCGTACGTGGATTTCGTGAACTTCGCGGCGCCCACCGGCGACGGCTACGACACGTTCTGCACCAAGTGCGCGCGCAACCTGACGCCGGGTGATTCCACCGCGCACCTGCTCTGCGTGCGCGTGAACGGCGGCACCAACGTGACGTACCGCGAGGTCACGGGCCCGCCCGCCTCGCCGACGCTCACGGCCGGCACGCGCGTCACCGTGGCGGCCTACAGCGCCCCTCCCGGCGCCACGCAGATGGGCACCACCTCGCTGGTGCCGACCAACGATTGCCGCCCGGGTGACTTCGTGGTGCGCAACGGCGTGCTGGTCATTCCCTGGCACTTCGGCGCCACGATCAACTCCACCGCGGTGACCGCGGTGCGCCTCCTGCGCCTGCGCCTGTCCGACCTCAACGTCCTGACCGACGAGACGTTCGGCGCCGCGAGCACGTTCTACTTCTACCCGTGCGCCACCGTGGACTCGGCCGGCACCGTGTACCTCGGCTTCGGCCGCTCGAGCGCGACCGAGTACCCGTCGGCCTACGCCACGGGACGGCGGCCGAGCGACACGTCCATCGAGCCCAGCACGCTGCTCAAGTCGGGACTCGCCTTCAACCTTCAGAGCCGCTGGGGCGACTATACCGGCATCGACAACGACGCCTCGCTCTCGGGGCCCGGCGGCACCTCCGCCTGGTACGCGGGGCAGTGGACGAAGACGTCGTACGCGTTCGGCACCTGGATCAACAAGCTGTCGTTCACGTATGGCCAGGTCGGCGGCAGCGTCGCGGAGGACTGCGACGGCAGCGCCGCGACCACCGGCGACCGCACG
>CAIXRL010000186.1 GCA_903921835.1 Candidatus Eiseniibacteriota bacterium
CCGCGAAGCTCGACAGGGCGCTGTCCTCATCGCGCTGGCAACACGGTTCCGGGGTACTCACCGAAGGTGGGTCCGGCCGGCCGATCTGCTTGCGGCTGACGCACATCTCGCACTCTCGGCTCGCGGCTCATGAACAACGCGGGCTAGTGAAAGAGCTGGCCCGATCTGGCCAGTTCGAGCAGGCACCACACACCGAAGAGCGTCACCAGCGGGCCGGCGGCGAGCCCGCCGAATGCCTGCAGCCCGTACTGGAACGCCATCGTCTTCTCCGACGACTGACTGATCACGAACACCGGGTCCTGCGTGCCGCGCCGCACCACGCCGCGCACCTCCGCGTCGAGCGAGCGCAGCCGCGTGGCCGCCGGGCCGTCGGTGCCGGTCGCCTCGGCCGGCTCCTCGTCCCACGACACGACGCTCGACTGGGCGCGCGGGAACGCGCGTCCGAGCACGAACACGCGCACGTCGTCCTCGAGCATGCGCTCGCGGAAGCGCATCGGCCCGATCGCCCACACGCCGCGCATCGCGAGTCCCTGGGCTTTCATGTACTCCGAGTAGCACTCCGGCACGCCGAGTCCGTGCGTCTCCTCCTCGACGCCAAATGGCATGTGGCACTCCGCGCCCTGCGGGTAGACGAGCGCCGTGCCCGTCTCGTCGCGCAGGTAGAACGGATGCCCGGAACGGTTGCGGTGCACGGTCGCCCACGCGTTGCGTCCATCCCTGCCCGAGGACCGGGTCGCGATCTCGATCTCCCAGTAGGCGCACGGCCTGCCGGAGAACGGCGCCGAGACGCGACTGCGCTCCGAAACGCTGCCGTTGAGCTCGACCAGTCCCATGGCCATCGAGCGGATGCGCGAGGCCGGCGTGGCCTCGATCAACCGCCGCACGCGCCAGGCCTTGAAGCCCATGTAGAAGAGCCACGGCCCCACCAGTGCCGCAGTGAGCGAGAACATCGACATGAACATGTTGTGCTGATGCACGGTCAGAATCCTCCGTCCAGCACGTGGCCGGCCGCTTCCGCCAGCACGAGCAGGCCCGCGAGCGAGAGCGCCGGCCCGAGCACGGTGCCGAGCAGGCGCCACGCGGGCGGCGCGAACTTCCCGGGCTCCGGCGCGCCGCCGCTCACGACGCAGCGCTCGAATGGCTCGGCGGCGCCAATGCTCCAGGCCAGTGCCGCCGACGCGGAGTCCCCGGCCGCGGGTGCGTTCACGATCCAGGCGCCGGCGTCGGTGCCGGTGCGCGCCAACTCGGTGGTCTGGACGACTGCCGTAACCGCGAGGCGCGTCGCGACACCCAGCACGACGGCGTCGGCCCCCGCGAGCAGCGCGCGTTCGCGCAGCAGCAGCGGCCCGTCGCGTGCGGACAGCCAGCGCAGCTCGGGAGTCGAGGCGAGCAGGCCCGCGAGGTTCTCGCTCAGTTCGGAGACCGAGCCGATCGTGCGCTCGGTGCCGACGCCCAGGTCCCACAGCGCTCCCTCGGCCGCGACCTCGGCCAGGCCATCGCGCGTCGCGAGCCGGAACGCGCGCCTATCGCTCACGCGGCCGACGAGCGTCGTGGTCATCGAGCCCACCTCGAGCACGTAGCCGGCGCACGGGCGACCCGAGAGCGGGGCGAACAGCGGGCTCGCCAGCACCACGGCGCCGCGGGCGGCGACGGGACCCTCGCGCAGCGGGGCATCCGCACCCGCGCGCATGGCGGCCAGCGCGCGGCGCTGGCGCAAGGCGCGCAGCCCGTCGGCGAACCACGGGCCGCCCGCAATCACGCAGGCCACCGCGGCCAGCAGCGCTGCCGGCGTCACAGGGATGAACAGGGGAACGGTCATGTCGCACTGGTTATCGGCCCGCGAGGACACGCGGATTAGGGCGTATCCGCGGAGCGAAAACCCGGC
>CAIXRL010000187.1 GCA_903921835.1 Candidatus Eiseniibacteriota bacterium
ATGGTGACGCCCGTCAGGCCGACGCGCAGGCGCGCCCCCGGCGGCTCGTTCATCTGCCCGAACACCATCACGGTCTTCGCGATGACGCCCGACTCGGTCATCTCGCGGTAGAGGTCGTTGCCCTCGCGCGTGCGCTCGCCGATGCCGGGGAACACCGGGTGGTCACGAGGCCAGGTGGTATCGCGAATCAACTCCATTGGGGCAGCGCCGATTGGAACGGCTCAACTTGATTCAGTACGCTTCAACAACATTGTGTGTCATCACACGAATTCACTGGGGTGCCTGTGGGCTTTCAACGTAATATTCGAATGCAGGATCTGCGGGCGGACAGGCCCGCGTGACAAGCTCCACTGCTGAACGACCGCCCGGTTCACCCCAGTCCATCCTGGAGCCCACCATGAGAGCCACGCCACCGCTTACTCAGCTCGCCGGTACGCTGTTCGCTCTACTCCTGTGCATGTTCCCGCCCGCCTCGCGCGCCGGGTCCGCCGCGGAAGCGCGCGCGACCGCCCCCGCTTCCGCGGCTGCGCCGGACCTCTCGTCCGAAGACCGCGCACGGATGCTCGAAGCCGCTGCCGATCCAGCGCTGCCGGGCTGGCAGCGCGAGGTGATGCAGCGCGTCGCGAACAGCCAGCCGGTGGCGGGCGGGCCGGCGCAACCTGCGGTCGCGGAGGCGCCCTCCAGCTCCGACGGCTCGTGGAGCGGCCTCACGCCGCAGGGACGCAACTCGTTCAGCGTCATCTACGACGCGGCACGCAACCGCATGGTGCTCTTCGGCGGCCAGGACGGGGCGTACTACAACGACACGTGGGCGCTGCTGCTCGAAGGCACGCCCCACTGGCTGCGGCTCCTGCCCGGCGGCACGCTGCCCCCCGCGCGGATGGGACACACTGCCATCTACGATCCGGTTCGCGACCACATGATCGTCTTTGGCGGCTACAATGGGAGCGACCTCAGCGACGTATGGCAACTCTCGCTCGCCGAGGGCGGAGCGTGGACGCAGCAGTTCCCGACCGGCACCAACCCCGGCCCGCGCGGCTACGCGAGCGCGGTCTACGATCCGGCCAGCGACACGATGCTGCTGCTGTGCGGCAGGCACGGCAGCACGTACTACAACGACGTCTGGCGGCTTTCGCTGGCCGCAACGCCGATGATGTGGACCAGCGTCGGCCCCTCGGGTGTGCCGCCGGCCCCGCGCGACGCGCAGAGCGCCATCTACGATCCCACGCGCGGGCGCATCGTGATCTTCGGTGGCTATTCGCCCATCTTCCGGCGCGACGTCTGGGCGCTCACGCTCGGGCCGTCGCCCGGGTGGAGCGAGCTCCAGCCGACCGGCTCGCTGCCCAGGGCTCGCGCCTACGCGGTGGCGGTGTACGACGCCCCCAACGACCGCATGCTCGTGTTCGGTGGCGACGACAGCACGACGTACCGGCACGACACCTGGCAGCTCGCGTTCTCGGGCACGCCGATGATGTGGACCGAGTTGCTGCCGTCCGGCGTGCCGCCCGCCGGGCGATCAGCCCCGGGCGCGGTCATCGACCCGGTCGCGCAGCGCATGGTGCTGTTCGGTGGCGGCCCGGTCGTCAAAGGCTCGACCGTCCAGTACGACGATACTTGGGCAATGACCCTGAACGGCACACCTGTGTGGACCAATTCGATCACGGAGCCCGGCACCCGCGAGAGCCCCAGCGTGATCTACGACCCGCTGCGCCGCCGCATGATCCTGTTCGGCGGCTATACCGGCAGCACCTACCTCAATGACACGTGGGCGCTCTCATTGGTCGGTTCGCCGGCCTGGGCCCAACTCAATCTCAGCGGTACGCCACCCACACCGCGCTACCAGCATCGCGCCGTGTACGATCCGGTGCGGGACCGCATGCTCGTCTTCGGCGGCCGCGGAGCTTCGGTCACGGACCACAACGACGTGTTGTCGCTCGACCTGGCGGCCGGAGCCTGGTCGCTGGTCACGCCGGGCGGCACCCCGCCGACCCCGCGAACGGCTGCTTCGATGATCTACGACCCGGTGCGCGACCGGCTCGTCGTGTTCGGCGGCTACTCTGGAGGCGCCATGAACGACACCTGGGAGCTCACGCTCGCCACGGGTCCAACCTGGAACCACCTCACGCCCAGCGGTGCGCCCAGCGCGCGCTATGGCGCGACCGCGATCTACGATCCCGTGCGGGACCAGATGGTCCTCTTCTCGGGATCCGGCGGCACCAATGACGTCTGGGCACTGCCGCTCGCCGGCGGCACGTCGTGGTCGCACCTTCCCACGCTGGGCACGCCGCCGAGCGCGCGCCTCGGGCACTCCGCGGTCTACGATCCGGCGCGTGACCGCATGGTGATCTTCGGCGGGGCCCCGGGCTACACCGACGCCTACGAGCTGGCCCTCGCGACCAACTACTGGACCACGCTGACGCCGGAGCTGGCCCCGACGATTGGCTGGTCGTGGTTCTACCATTCGGCGATCTACGATCCCGTGCATGACCGCATGGTGCTCGCCGGCTCCGCAACCACGAACTACGTCCGCAACAACACGTGGTTCCTCATGTTTGGCGCCACCCTCGCCGTGCCGGTGCCGGCCCCCGGCGGAACGCTCTCCATGGCGCGCGCGGTCCCGAACCCAGCGCGCGGCGGGGTCACGATCGGCTTCTCGCTGGCACGACCCGCGAGTGCGTCGCTGCGCGTGTACGACGTCACTGGCCGGGCCATGCGCACGCTCATCAACGGCCCGCGGCCGGCGGGCGCGCAGTCCGTGCGCTGGGACCTCAGGCTCGACTCGGGCGAACGCGCGAAGCCGGGCCTCTACTTCTACGAGCTGCGCGTCGGCAGCCAGCGTATGAGCCGGCGGGTCACGGTCGTCGACTGACGGCGGGCTGAGGCCCGTTGCGCAGGCGCCTGGAGATGGCATGGGGCAGCGCGGGTTCGCCCGCGCTGCCCCTCCCACGCAACCCGACATGCGCGGCTGTATTCATGACGCCGTCACCTTGCGCCTAGCAGCGACGTCACTAGCGCGAATGATCGACGGGCGCGTAGCCTCATCGCTCCGCGCCCGTCGTCGTCTCGCGTTGCCTGTCGTGTTGCCGTTACCCCGTCGCCGCCCCCACCGCGTCCGCCAGCACGGTCGCGCGGTTGTCGGAGACCTCGAAGAAGCCGCCGTCCACCTGCCAGCGCTCCTCCTTGCCGTCCGTGTGGCGCACCTTCAGCGTGCCGCTCGAGAGCGCC
>CAIXRL010000188.1 GCA_903921835.1 Candidatus Eiseniibacteriota bacterium
GCGCATGCCGCCGCCCCAGCGCTTGCGCACGCGGCGAGCCCTGCGAATGGTGGCGGTCTCGCCGACCAGGATGGAGCCCGCGGGGGCGCCCAGGCCCTTGCTGAAGCACATCATCACCGTGTCCGCGGTGGCGGCCCAGTCCGCCACGGGCACCCCGGCGGTTGTGCGTGTTCTCGGTGCAGACCAGCGAACCCGGAAGCCTTGGCGCGCTCGTTGTGCTCGAACAGGCTCATGAGCGAGGCGCGAATCCCGAAAGGGTCGAGCAGGCGGCGGCTGTGGCGCGTATCCTCGGCCGCCACGAGGCTCACTTCGCGCAGGGTCCGCAGCACGCGTTGCGTGATGTCCCCGAGGTTACCGATGGGCGTCAGCCAATGCCGGCTTCCCTGCCTCCGGCCGGGAAGCCGGCCGCGAAAAGGCGGGGCGAAGCGCGGCGCGGCCTGTTTGCGCGTGCCAATGCAGTTGGGAAAGCGCGGGGTGCCTCCGGCCTGCAACGCGACGGCCGGGCGCACAGAGCGGCCCGGCCGTCGTGTTCATTGCCCGGATGCTTCAGCGTGCGATCACGAAGCGCCGCGTGAGCGTGCGGCCCGCCGCCTCGAGGCGGAGCAGGTAGAGCCCCACCGGCAGCGCGCGGCCTTCGCCGTCGCGCAGCCCGGCGCTCACCTGGTGGGGGCCCGCGGCGAACTCGCCCTCGGCCAGAGTGCACACGCGCCGGCCCGCGACGTCGTGCAGCGCCACGCGCGCCGCGCCCGCCGCCGGCAGAGTAAACGCCAGCGTACAGTTCCCGCGCGCGGGGTTCGGGGCGGGCGGCGCGAAGGCCAACGCGAAGACCTGCCCCGGCGCCACATCCGTCGTGCCGGCCGGCAGCAGCGTGGCGAAACCGCTCTCGTTCCCGTGCACGTCCACGGCGGAGAGCTTGTAGTACGCGGGTCCGCCCGCCGCGTCCGCGAACGACGTCGTGGTCACGCTGGCGACGAGGCTCGCGGGTCCGGGCACGAAGCCTGCGGTGGTCCCGCGGTAGAGCCGGTAACCCGCGACGTCAGCGTCGGCCGGCGCCGCCCAGTCCAGCGAGGCCGTTCCGGCCGCGTACGTGCCGGTGAACGGCGCAGGGATCGCGGGCGCGAGATTGTCCACCGAGTAGCCGCCGGCCGCGTTCGAGTCCCAGTACTCGCCCGCAACCGCCGCGTAACGCGCCTCGACCATGAACAGCGTGGACGGGTTCGAACCCGCGACAGAGTCCCCGCGCGTGGGCACCACGGCGCTGTAGCCCGCCTGGCCCTGCGCGGTGAGGTAGCTCAGGTACTCCCAGTAGTACGTGGTCGTTCCCTGGACGCTCGTGCGCAGGGCGCCCGCGACCGGCGTCTCGCCCGCGGCCAGCAAGTGCGAGCCACGCGCGAGCCGCGCCTGTGCCGCCAACTGCGGCACCTGCCGCCAGAGCCAGTACTGGCTGATCGGGTCGCCCGGCATCGCGTCGAGCCAGCTCTTCATCCAGTAGAGCGACACGTAGCCGCCCTGGTCGTTGGGTACGTCACGCACCGACACGATCGCGGGCGGCGCGCCACCGAGGACGCCGTAGCGGTCGACGTGCGATTCGCAGCCGAAGATGCTGGGGCTGAAGAAGGTCGCGTACGCACCGCCCAGGCCGTCGGATGCCAGCGTCATGAAAGACTGGTGGCCCGCCAGAGTGCTCACCGCCACGCCGTCGCTCGTCCAGCCGGCGCTGCCCGTCGACGTCACGTGCTGTGCGTAGATGTCGTCGTCCACGCCGTTGCGGCGATCGCTCCACGCGACGATCAAGCCGCCGCTGCCGTCACCGGCGACCTGCAACCCGGTCTGGTTGCCGGCATTCGTGCACACCGGGACGCCGCTCGTGGACCACACCGTCGTGCCGAGCGCGTTGATGCGCTGCGCGTACACGTCGTTGTTGCTGTTGCGCCCGTCCACCCAGGCGACGACCGCGCCGCCGGCGCCGTCGCTGGCGATCGCGGGCGTCACCTGGTCGCCGGCCTGCGTCTCCAGCGCGACGCCGTTGGCGGTCCAGAGCACGGCGCCCGCCGCGGTGACGCGCTGGGCGAACACGTCCGAGTTGCCGTTGCGCCAGTCGTTCCACGCGATGATTGCGCCGGTCCGGCCGTCCGAGACCACGACGGGCGACCACTCGTCGGCATTGATCCCGATCGTCAGCGCCCCGCCGTTCGCACCCCACGTGCCGCTACCGGCGGCGTTGTAGTGCTGCGCGTAGACGGCCCGGTAGGTGACGCTGCGCAGGTCCTCCCAGCACAGTATGACGCCGCCGGAACCGTCGGGCGCCGCGCTGAGCTGGTTCTGGTCACCCGTCGCGGTGCATACCGCGACGCCGTTCGCCGTCCACTGCGCCACCCCCGCGGCGTTCAGATACTGCGCGTAGATGTCGGAGACGCTGGCGTTGTTGCGGTAGTCGAGCCACGCGACGTACGCGCCGCCGGCGCCGTCAGGGCACAGCACCGAGTACTGCTGGTTGTTCGCCGCGTTGCACACCAGCACGCCGCCGGAGGTCCACACCTGCCCGCCCGCGGCGTTCACGCGTTGCGCGTAGATGTCCTCGTTGTTCGAGAACCAGTAGAACCACGACACGATGCAGCCGCCGGCGCCGTCGGGCACGATCGATTCCGGCGACCACGCGACGTTGCCGCCAACCTGGACGCCGTCGGAGCCCCAGAGCAGGGCGCCGGTCGCGTCGATGTGCTGTGCCCAGACGCGCTGGGTGGCCAGGTCGAGGAACGCCACGAACACGCCGCCGGAACCGTCGCTGCACGAGATCGGGTAGTAGGCCGAACGGTTGGTGAACTTCAGGCCGAGGCTGGTGGCATCGTGCGACCAGGCGGCGAACGAGGCGGTGAACGACACGGCAAGCAGCAACAGGCAGGCGACGAGCGGAACGAGAATGCGGCGCATGGTCGGCACTCCGGCAGGCAACCACGCCCCGCTGGCACCGGGACACCGGCATGCGGGACCGCGGTGCGGGTCCACAATCGTTTGGTTGGGACGATCGCTCGCGGTTCGAGCCCACCCCTCCCACCCGTATGGAACCCCGCCATCGGCCGGTCGTCACGCCACAATTCACCAAAAGGAGAAATTAGAAGACGAACGGGCGCCCGACACGCCGGCGTGGCGGCGGCGGCTCGCATTGCGAGTGGCGGGCTAAATGACTTTCGGTGATTCCGAATTGGTTGTAAGTCGTTGTCCCGACGCACCGCGATCGGAGTTCCGGTCGGAAGCTGCTGCCAACGACCTCGTCCCAGAGCGCTGGCCGAGGCCCACACGGCCCGATTCCTCGGCGTTGATGCCGAATCACCGAAAGTCATTTAGAGCAACGAGCCCCGCGCAACACCAGTGGCGTGGCGGCGGCTCGTCTTGCGAGCGGGGGCGAGAGCGAGGGGGTGGGACTCCCGGGCCGGGCGGGGAGCGACGGGGACCCGGCTCGCAAAACGAGTCGCCGCCGCCACGCGGCAACCCGGCCGTGTTGCCGAGACCACGCCCCGCGGCAACGCGCCGGCGCTACGCCCGCACACACTCCCGGAACGCCGCGATCGCACGCTCCACACCCGCATCGTCCACGTCGAGGTGGCAGATCGCGCGGATGCGGCCGGTCCCGAAGCCCACCAGCCACACCCCGCGCGCCTTGAGCGCCTCCAGCACGGCCGGCACCTCCAGCGGCGGCGCCAGCGTGGCGATCACGATGTTGGTCTCGGGCTCGATCACGCTCACGCCGGGCAGGCGCATGCCCGCGGCCAGCAACCTCGCGCGCGCGTGGTCGATGGCGAGCCGCTCGACGTGGTGGTCCAGCGCGTACAGGCACGC
>CAIXRL010000189.1 GCA_903921835.1 Candidatus Eiseniibacteriota bacterium
GGTCCTCGGTGACCCGCTGCAGCGCCTTGTGCGCCGCCTTGCGGATGGCCAGGGCCTGCCCGGACTCACCGCCCAGGGGCGCCTTCTCGCCTGCGCTCTCGCGGTGCGCGAAGGCCAGCCGCCAGACTCGCGCCAGGAAGCGGCTGCAGCCCTCGACCTGCTCGTCGGACCAGTCGATGTCCTTCTCCGGCGGGCCGGCGAAGAGCACGAAGGTGCGCGCGGCGTCGGCCCCGAACTTGCCGACGATGTCCGAGGGCGAGACCACGTTGCCCCAGCGCTTGGACATCTTGCGGCCATCCTCGCCCAGGATGATGCCCTGGTGCACCAGCTTGATGAACGGCTCCGGCGTGCTCACGACGCCGATGTCGAACAGCACCTTGTGCCAGAACCTCGCGTACAGCAGGTGGAGCACGGCGTGCTCGGCCCCGCCGACGTAGAGGTCCACCGGCATCCAGTACTTCTCCTTCGCCGGCGCGACGAGCTGGTCGGGGTTCCTGGGATCGATGAAGCGCAGGTAGTACCAGCACGAACCCGCCCACTGCGGCATCGTGTTGGTCTCTCGCCTCGCGGTCCTGCCCGTCGCCGGGTCGGTCATGGTGAGCCACTCGGTCGCGTTCGCGAGCGGGCTCTCCCCCGTGCCCGACGGCTTGTACTCCTTCAGCTCGGGCAGCCGCACGGGTAGCATCTGCTCGGGCAACGCGCGGTGCTCGCCGTCCACCCAGATGACCGGGAACGGCTCGCCCCAGTAGCGCTGCCGCGCGAACACCCAGTCGCGTAGCTTGTAGTTCACGGCCTTCTGGCCCTTGCCGCGCCCGTGCAGCCACGCGGTGATCTTCGGGATCGCGTCCACCGGCTTCAGGCCATCGATCGAGAACGCGCCGTCGGGAGTCGCGGAGTTGACCAGCGTGCCGTCGTCGGTCTCCACGAACGCCGCCGCCCGCACGTCGCCGCCCTGGACGACCTCGCGGATCGGCAGCCCGTACACGCGCGCGAACTCCCAGTCGCGCTCGTCGTGGCCGGGGACGGCCATGATCGCGCCCGTGCCGTAGCCCATCATGACGTAGTCGGCGATCCAGATCGGGAGCTTCTCGCCGTTCACGGGATTGACGGCGTACCCGCCCGTGAACACTCCGGTCTTCTCCTTGTCCTCCTGGCGCTGCTTGTCGCTCTTGCGCCTGGTCGCATCGACGTAGGCTTCGACGGCCGCCTTCTGTGCCGGGGACGTGAGCGCGCCCAGCAGCGGGTGCTCGGGCGCCAGCACCATGTACGTGGCGCCGAACAGCGTGTCGGGGCGCGTGGTGAAGATGCGCAGATTGCCGTTCACGCCGTCGAGCGCGAAGTCCACCTCGGCGCCCAGGGAGCGGCCGATCCACTGCTTCTGCATCTCGAGCGTGCCGTTGGGCCAGTCCACGAGCTTGAGGTCGTCGAGCAGCCGCTCGGCGTACTCGGTGATCCGCAGCACCCACTGACGCATCGGCTGGCGGATCACCTCGTAGCCGCCGACCTCGCTCTTCCCCTCGATGACCTCCTCGTTGGCCAGCACCGTACCCAGCTCAGGGCACCAGTTGACCGGCACCTCGGCGACGTACGCGAGGCCCTTCTCGTAGAGCTTGAGGAAGATCCACTGCGTCCAGCGGTAGTACCCGGGATCGGTGGTGTCCACCTCGCGGTCCCAGTCGTACGACAGCCCTGCGCGCTTCATCTGCTGGCGGAAGTTCGCGATGTTGAGCTGCGTCTGGATCGCGGGGTGCTCACCAGTCTTGATGGCGTGCTGCTCGGCCGGCAGCCCGAACGCGTCCCAACCCGTGCAGTGCAGCACGCTGAAGCCGCGCATGCGCTTGAAGCGGCACGTGATGTCCGTCGCCGTGTAGCCTTCGAGATGCCCGACGTGCAGCCCCGCGCCCGAGGGGTACGGGAACATGTCGATGCAGTAGTACTTCGGTTTGGCGGGGTCCTCGGTGGCGCGGAAGGTCTTCTGCTCGACCCAGTGTTCCTGCCAGCGCGGCTCGATCGTGGCGAACGGGTAGTACTTGCTCATGGTCTCTTCCGGGTGAAGGGTGAAGCTGGCACCTTACCCGAACCGCCGAGGCCCCGTCACGCCGCGCCGGCAGCCGCGCCTGTGCTAGCCCGGTGTATTCATGAACCGCGAGCCGAGAGCGCGAGATGTGCGTCAGCCGCAAGAAGATCGGCCGGCCGCGCCGGAACCGTGTTCTCAACACGATGAGGACAGCGGCCGGTCGAGCTTCGCAGCGGATGACGTGCAGATCGCGCTCGTAGGCCGCGGGCTCATGAATACTCCGGGCTAGCGGTACGCGCGCTTGAGGCTCCCCCACGTCGTCTTCCGCGCGGGCACCTGGGCGGCACAGGCCGTCACGTACGCGGCTCCGCCCATCGCGCTGAAATCAGTGGTCGATACGGACTGACCATAGCAGGCGAGGTTGGGCGCCGGCGGCAGGGCCTGGTCGGTCATCCAGAGGGACCGATCGGCGTACGCGAAGACCCGGATGCAACCGGAGGGACTCCCGATCGCCGCGAGCGGGATGGCGAGTTCGACGCCCCGCGTGGCGCCCGCGCCCGAGCTCGTCCCGCAACCACCGCTCACGCCCAGCGTGTCGCCGTTGTCGATCGCCGCAAGGACCCCGAGGGGATTCGTCCCGCCGCTGAGCGTCCCTGATCCGGGCACCGGCGCCGCACCGAGATAGGTCTCGACGGCGTCGGTCGCGCTGAGCGTGTCCTCGCTCACGTACAGGTAGAAGGGGCCGAGTCCGAGGTTGCCAAAGCAGCGACAGTCGAACTCATAGTCCGCCGCGAAGCCAGTTCCAAAACGCAGGCCGGCCTCGGAAGTGAGTCGCGATGCGGAGGACGGGGTGGCGAGCACGTTCTGCCCACCGGGTCGGCAGTCGATGAACACGCGCAGGTCGTCGGCGATGTTCCCCGGGTCGATGGGGTTGTAGGTCGCCAGCAGGTTGCCCGAGACGAACAGGTGCAACACGCCATCGGCCACGAAGCCGTACAGCTCGTCGAGTTCGCTGTGGCCGCTGGAACCCGGGATTCCGAGCACGTACGGGCCAGCGATTCCATAGCTCCGAGTCTGTGTCGCAAGCGGGGGTCCATACTCCGGATCCAGGCTGCCGTCGACGGTCACGCAGAGTGCGGGGACAGCGAACGCGGCCGCGACGGTGAGCGCGACGAGTACGAGGGCGGTTCGGGGAGTGCGCATTGGGCCTCCGGGATGAGGGGCCTTTCGGCCGGTCGGTGCCGCCTGAGCTTGGATTCTTGCGTCGGCTCCAAAGTGCGCATCTTCGGGGGCCCGGGTGATCGACGGGGCCGTCAGGCCGGCGCGTCGCCCCCGCGCACCGCCTCCAGGCACCACGCGTAGAGCGCATCGTAGACGATCCACTCGGCGGCGAGGACATCGTGGTCGCTGTGCAGGCCAAGCCGGCGGAAGCCCTCGGCCACGGCCTTCAGGCCCGCCGACTCGGGGAGCGCCCGCGGCGAACCCGGGATGTCGGCGCCGTTCACGATGCGCGCGAGCATGAGCAGCCCCGCGTCCCGCCCGAGGCCGTAGACGCGCACGATCGCGTCGAACGAGCACTCCTCGCCGTGGTGGCCCAGCTCGGCCCCCGGCATGTCGAACGGGATCGCGCCCTCGCGTTCAGCCAGCTCCGCGACGCGGTCCGACGGCGCGAACAGAAACGTCGCGGACGGGTCCACGAAGCGCCGGATGAGCCAGGGGCAGGCGACGCGGTCCACCTTCACGTGTTCACGCGTGATCCATTTCATGCGTCCTCCCTCCTGGCCCGTGCGCCTTCGATGCGGTGCGCGGGCGCGTGGTGCGCCGCCCGAGCCGCGTTCAGCGCGTCGCGATCTCGCGCGTTGCCTGCTCGAGCGCCACCAGTGCGTCCACGCGCCCGCCCTTCCACGCAGCCTCGGCGCGGTAGACCGCGTCCAACGCCCGCGCCAGCTCGGCCGAGCGCATCCGCCTGCCCAGGAGCGCCGCCGCCTCGCGGTGGAAGGCCCAGCCGCCGATCGCGCCGCCCACCGTGTTTCCCAGCGCCCAGAGCACCGACCCCTCGCTCTCGCCCGCTGCGATCAGCCGCCCGAGCCGCTGCGCCGCCAGCCCGGGCTCGCCCGACGCGACCGCGTGCAGGTAGTCCGCGAGGCCCGCGCCCACCACGGGGCGCTCCAGCGCGGCGACGTCCGCCACGGTCACGCGTCCGCGACCCGCGCAGCACGAGACCAGCTTGCCGAGCTCGGAGAGGAACGACACGCTCTCGTTCTCGCACGAGCGCAACAGCGCCTCGAGCGTGCCGGGCTCGGCAGCGAGCCCCTCGGCGGCGAGCCGGCGCTGGCCCCACGCGAGCAGCCTGCGCGAATCCGGAACGCCGATGCTGACGAATACCGCGCACGCACTCCGCAGCGAGGCGAGCGTCTTGCGCGGACTGTCGGCGGCCGCCTCGACCAGCACGAGGCAGGATTCGCCCGCGGGTCGCGCGACTCCCTCGGCCATCTCCGCCACGCGCTTCTCGCTGCGGACCAGGTTCTCGATCGCGTGCACGATGGTGAGCTCGCGCGCGGCGAACATGGAGATGCCGTGGTAGGCGGACAGCACGTCGTCCACGTCGTCCTCGCCCATGCGCAGGACGCGCGGCGTGGGTGCGTCCGGAACCGCCCGGCTCCAGGCACGACGGAAACCGGCAAGGAACTCGGCCTTCAGCGCCTCGTCGTCGCCCTCGAGGTAGAGGCTGGGCGGAAACGCACCCGCGTCCACCCACCCGAGCAGGGCCAGCGGATCGGTCGCGGCCGCGGCGCGCGCCGAACCCGCCCCGGGAGCGCGCGAGCGCGGGCGTGGCGGCGCGGCGGCCGCGCTCGCGCTACCAGCCTTCGACCGAGCGGCTGAGGACTTCGTCTGCAATCTTGTCGATGGCTGCCTTGCGTCCATCGAGTTCCGTTCTTGCCGAATCTCCCGGCACGCTCTGCACGTAGTAGTTCGCGGTGCGGACGATCTCGTCGGTCCAGACCTCGCGGTTCTTCACGAGGTCCTTGAACGTGACCTGCACGGCGATCGTGACGCGGTACTCCTGCGCCTGCGCCGCGGTGGAAAAGCCGAACACCGCGTTCTTGTACTGGGTGACCTTGCCGCGCACGACGCAGTTGGCCGACTTCTCGTTCACGACGCGCAGGTGGTTGTCGCGCACGAAACGCGCGACGATCGCGTTCGTGATGTCCTGCTCGAGCGTGTACTCGGTCGTGCCGTTCTCGAACACCGGAACCGCGACGGCCTTCAGGTGCGTCGGCAGCAGCGCCGGGCTCGTGGTGTAGCCGCAGGAGGAAAGCGCGAGCCCCACGACCGCCAGCGCGGCCAGCAGGGCCGCTCGCGGCGCGCGGGGCGCGCGGGATGGTGCGTCAGGCAGCTGAGGAATGGTCCTGTGCCTCGTCGTCCTGCGTGTGGATCCCGAAGAGCTTCATCCGGTACCGGAGCTTGTCGCGCTTGAGATGCAGCAGCTCCGCCGTACGACTCTGATTCCACTTCGTAGCATACGACGCGCGCAGGATCAAGGCACGCTCCAGTTCCTCGACCAGGGGCTCGAAGGGGATTCCGCCGGCGGGAATCACGCCGTTCAGGGCGTCCTCCACGCGCTGGGAGATCGAAACCTCAGCGTTCGGGCGCGCGCGCGGGGCCAGCTTGAGGTGGCGCGCTTCGAGCACCTCCCCGTTCTCGAGCAGGACGGTCCGCTCGAAGAGGTTCTTCAGCTCCCGGATGTTGCCCGGCCAGCCGTAGTCGAGCAGGACCTGCTGCGCCGAGGGCGCGATCTCGCGGAACGGCTTCTTGAACTGCTTCGCGAAGCGCTCCATGAACAGCCGCGCGAGCGGTACGGTGTCCTCATGACGCTCGCGCAGCGGCGGCACGTAGAGCGGCACGACCTTGAGCCGGTAGTAGAGGTCCTCGCGGAACGAACCGTCCTTGACCATCTTCTCGAGGTTCTGGTTGGTCGCCGAGATGATGCGCAGGTTGACGGCGATGTCCTTGGTGCCGCCGACGCGCTTGAAGTTGCGCCGCTCGAGCACGCGGAGCAGCTTCACCTGCAGCATCGGGGACATCTCGCCGATCTCGTCGAGGAACAGGGTGCCGTTGTTGGCCAGCTCCATGAGGCCGAGCTTCTGCGCCCGCGCGTCGGTGAACGCGCCCTTCTCGTAGCCGAAGAGCTCGCTCTCGAGCAGTTCGCTGGGGATCGCGGCGCAGTTGATCTCGACGAA
>CAIXRL010000190.1 GCA_903921835.1 Candidatus Eiseniibacteriota bacterium
GTCTTCCGCTACGGCTACAACGGCTCCACGCAGGGCGCGCTGCGCTGCGTGAACTCGGCGCCCACCGTGGACTCGTGCCTGTTCGCCTACAACGGCGTCGGCATCTCCGTCGAGGGTTCGAGCAACCCGCTGGTGCGCGGCTGCAGCTTCTACGGCAACACGTATTACGGCATCAACAACCCCGGGGCCGCCTTCTGCGTGAGCGCGCCCGGCTGCTGGTGGGGCTCGGCCAGCGGTCCCAACGACGCTTCCGCCGCCACCGACATCTGCCACCTCGGGTCCAATGCCGGCACGGGTGACGTTGTTTCCGACAACGTCAACTACACCGGCTATGCCACCACGGGCATCCTCAACCCGCTGCTCGGGGACGTCAGCCTGAACGGCTTCGTGATGGCCTACGACGCCTCGCTCGTGCTGCAGTCCACCGTCGCCCTGATCACGCTCACGCCGCTGCAGGCGCTGGTCGGCGACGTGGACGCCACGGGTGGCGTCGCGGCGTTCGACGCCACGCTCATCCTGCGGCTGGTCGCGGGCAAGATCGCGGCCTTCCCGCCGATCTCCAACGGCGTGAAGCACGCACCGGCGCTGCCGGCCGGCCTGCGGGCGTTCGTGGACGGCGCGCGCGGCGACTTCCAGCTGACGCTCGGGACCGCGATTCGCGAGGGCGGCGAGTGGCTCGTGCCGGTGGAGGTCACGGGCACGGCGCCGGCGTACTCGGTCGAACTCACGCTGGCGGGTGGTGACGCGGTGACGCTTGCCTCGGTGAACGCCGCGGGCGGCGCGCTGTTCGCGCAGAACGTCGTCAGCGGTTCGGCGCGCGTCGCCATGGCGTCCACCGACGCGATCGCCGGCAGCGAGGTCATGGTGCTGCACTTCATCGCGGGTGCAGGCGACTTCCGCGTCCCGCACGTGGCGTTCGCGCGCGTCAACGAGCTCACGCTGACGAGCACGCCGGCGGGCACGCCGGCGCCGGCCGCGCTGCCCGGCCTGTCGTTCCTCGGCCGGCCCTCACCCAATCCCGCGCGGGGGCCTGTGACGCTGCAGCTGGCGATCGCCGCCGCGGATGCCACGCCGCACGCCAGCGTCCGCATCGTGGACGTGGCGGGCCGCACGCTGCGCACGCTGATCGACGGGCCGCTGCCCGCCGGCACGCGGACGCTCACGTGGAACCTCGCCGACGACGCGGGCCGCGTCGTCCCCGCGGGGATGTACTTCGTACGCGCACGCACTGCGGGTTCGACGTTCACGCAGCGTCTCATCGTGGTCCGCTGACCGGCGCGACGAGGAGACCGACATCATGAACCGACTCCGCGCAATGGCGCTGGGCGCACTCTTGACGCTGGCGGCACTCGCCGCCGGCGCCGGCAGCGCGCGAGCGGTCGCGGTCTCGGTCGGCTCCGGCAGCGGTCTTGCCGGGCAGACCGTGGACATCGACATCAACACCGCGAGCCTCACGGGACTGGGCGTGACCTCGCTGCAGTTCGACCTGCACTACTCCAGCACGCAGGTCACCGCGGTGGACGTGATCAGCACCGGTTCGCTGGCCGCGGCCGCGCTCTGGCAGGCGCCCGTCTTCTCGGTCACGAGCGTCTCGGGCTCCGGGACGATCCACGTGAGCGATGCCGGCTCGGGCCCGATCGTGGGCGCGGGCTTGCTGCTCAAGGTCCGGTTCACGCTCAACCCGGCGCTGCTGAACGGCGGCGGCTCGACGCTGGCGCTGGCGAACTTCAGGTTCGACGAAGGCACACCGGTGGTGACCACCACCACCGGCTACCTCACGATCGGCGTCACGCCGCAGATCTTCATCTCGCCCAACTCGGGTGAGATCGTCCGCGGACAGACGCTGCAGTTCTCGGTCAGCGGCACGCCGACGCTGCCGGTCGGGTACGCAACGTCGAGCAGCGCGATCGCGACGATCTCGGCCACGGGACTGCTCACGGGCGTTGCGCCCGGCGCGGTCACGGTGACCGCCACGGACGCCGCGGCGCACGGCTCGACCACCTCCGGGCAGGTGCTGGTGCGCGGCATGGGCATCACGGCGGGCTCGGGGAGCGTGGTCGCGGGCAATCCCATCACGGTGCCGATCACCGTGACGTCGCTGAACGGGCTCAGGATCCGTTCCGGCCAGTTCGAGCTCGCGTACGACCGCACGTGCCTCTCTCTCGCCAGCGTGACCACGCCGGCCGGGACGCTGCTCAATGGCTGGGGACCGATGTCATACTCGGAAAAGGCCACCGGCTGCCTCGTCGACTTCCTCGGCAGCACGGACCTCGCGGGGTCGGGCGTGCTTTGCTACCTGAACTTCGCGACCTCCGCGGCCCACCCGGGGGGAACGTACCTCTCGTTCACCAGCGCGATCTTCAACGAGACGCTCCCGGCGCTGCGGACCTCCGGATACGTCTCGCTCCCGGCGGTGCCGACGATCTATGTGAGCCCCGACGTGCAGTCGCTGCTCGCGGGCCAGACGCAGCAGTACTCCGTCTCCGGCACCACGACGCCGCCGATCACCTGGTCGGTCGTCAATCCCGCGATCGCCTCCATCAGCCCCACCGGCCTGGTGACGGCGCTCTCGGGTGGCGTCACGCAGGTGCGGGCACAAGACGCGGTCGGCGCGGTGGACTACAGCAACTCGCTCACCGTGTACGACCTGCAGGTGACGCTGGGCAACGCCGTGGGCGGCCCCGGCGCGACGGTGAAGATCCCGATCACGTCGGACCGGCTCGTCGGCGCGCTCAACATCCGGGCCATGCAGTTCAGTGTCACCTGGACCGGCACGTCGATCGCGAACGGCCGCACGCTGCCGTCGGGACTGTGGGGCAACTGGGGACTGAGCAACAACGTTTCCAAGTTCAACTACGGCATGGACAACCTCATGTGCGCAGGCGCCGGCAGCACCGCCATGGCGAACACGGGGACGCAGCTGGCCTCGATTTCGCTCGACATCTCACCCACGGCGACGTCGGGCGCCACGATCCCGCTCACGCTGACCGGGCTGACGTTCAACGAGGGCTCGCCCAGGCCGCTCGTCCTGAACGGCCAGTTGTTCGTGAGCACGGCGGCGGGCGTGACGCCCTCGCAGCTCCCGGCCGAGTTCGCGCTCGGAGCAAGCGAGCCCAATCCCGCGCACGGTAGCGCGCGCATTCCCTTCTCGCTGCCCTCGGCGGCGGCGGGCGGAACGGCGGCGCGGCTCGGTGTGTACGACCTGACTGGCCGCAGGGTGCGCGTGCTGGTGGACGACGCGCTGGGTGCGGGGCCGCACGAGGTCACGTGGGACGGGCGCGACGATGGCGGCCGCGCGCAGCCCGCGGGGCTCTACTTCGCGCGGCTCGAGTGGGCGGGGCGCACGGCCACGCGCAGGCTGACACTCGTGGAGTAAGCGGGCCTGCGCCGCGAGGCCCGCGAAGCCGCCGCCCGCATGACGGGTGGCGGCTTTCGCGTCATAGAGACGCTGCGCCCAGGCCGCTGGCCACCGACGGCCGCACCCGATAATGTGCGCTCGTGACCTCGGCACTCCTGTTCGCCATCTCCCTGGGCCTGGCCGCCTGGGCGTACCGGGCTAGCCGCCACGCCACGCCGGACCGCATCCCCGGCGTGCTGTGGAGGCTGGGCGCGCTCGTCGCGCTCTGGCGGATCCTGCTCGAGCTCTCGCGCCTGCCCGCGCTGGCGGGCTCGCTCGATGTGCTCGTGGCGGCGCGCGCCGCCGACTCGCTGCTGGTGTGGGCGCACGTCGCGTGGCTCGCCGCGTACGGCCACCGTCCCGGCAGGGTCCGCACGGTGTTCGCGGTGCTGGCGGCGCTCGCCGCGCTCGGGCACCAGTCGTGGGTCATGGTCGGCGTGCTCGCGATGCCGGCGCTGCTCTCCCACCGCTGGCTCGCCGCGCTCGGCACGCGCGCGCGCTTCGGCGCCGCGCTCGGCGCGCTCACCCTGCTGGCGCTGGAGTTCGTGCGCCTGCGCCACTCGCCCGAGCCGACCCCGGGACCCGCGTTCCAGTCGCCGTGCGACTACGCCAGCTGGGCGCACCTGGTCGCGCTCTTCTACCTCTGCACCGGCATCGCGCGCGCGCTCGCGGCGTTCGTGAGCGACCCGAGCCTCGGCATTCGCACGGTGCGTCTGCGCCTGACGCTGTCGCACTCGCTGGTGCTGCTCGTGCCGCTGGCCATCACCGTGAGCCTCTGGCTGCTCACGACCTGGTTCGGCGTCGGCGCCGACCGCGCGCTGCAGGCCCACCGGCTGGTCGCGGCGGAAGCAGGTGACATGCGGCAGGAGTTGGTGCGCTCGCTGCGCGCCCCGGCGACACCGGCGGCGGGACTCGCCGCGTACGCCGCGTCGCGCCACGCGGAGTGGCCACACATGGGCGTGTGGCTGGCGCGCGACGGAGCCGTGCAACGCGTCGCCGGCGACTCGGTGCGCAGCGAATCAACCCTGGCCGCGTGGTGCGCCTCGCTCGACACGCTTCCCGCCTCGGGCATCGTGGACCTGCAGGGCATCCGCTTCCTGGGCGCGGCCGCGCGCGACACGGTGAGCGGCGCCGCCGCCGTCGCGCTGGTGCCGGTGCTCGAGGCGCTGGGCGGCATGCCCTCTCGCGTGCTCGGCGCGCGGCTCTGGATGAGGCCGGGGAGCTACAAGGTCTCGGTGGCGCCGGCGGCCGGGGACACGGCTGGACTCGCGAGCGTGCGCACCAGCGGCCGTCCGCCGCACCTGGGTGCCTCGGTCACGGGCACGCGGCCAAAGAACCCGGACAACATCCTGTCCATCTCGACCACGAACGACACGCTCAGCCTGGGCACCGGCGACTTCCTCTCCGACTCCGCCGGAGTGACCGGGCGGGCGTTCATGGACGGCGTGGAATGGAACGGCGGGCGCTGGGAGAAGTCGGACTTTCTCATGGAAACGCGGGTCACGTTCGCGGGCACGACCCTCGGGATGTTCCGCAACGTGCGCGAGAACCCGTTCAGCCTGGTGGCGATCGCCCTGCTGGGCTTTCTCGTGCTGCTCCTGGTCCCGGTGGCGCTGTTCAACTTCACGCTCGTGCGCCAGCTCGCGCGCAGCTTCATGGGACCGGTCGCCGCGTTGCGTGAGGGCACGCGCGCGCTGGCGGCCTCCGACCACGCCTACCGCATCCCCGTGCGGGGCGACGACGAACTGTGGGAGGCCGCGGGCGCGTTCAACACGATGGCCGAGGGGCTCGAGCGGGCGCGCGAGTTGGAAAAGGAGCGCGACCGGCTGGAGCACGAACTGGACCTCGCGCGCCGGATCCAGCGCCGGCTCCTGCCCGACGGACCACCGCACGTCGCGGGCGTCGAGATCGCAGGCGGCAGCGAACCGGCGCGCGAGGTGGGCGGCGACTACTACGATCACATCCCGCTCGGCGACGGCCGGGTGCTGCTCGTGATCGCCGACGTCTCGGGCAAGGGCGTGCCCGCGGCGCTGCTCATGTCCGCGTTCCGCGCCTCGCTGATGAGCCAGGACGCCGAGGCGTCCGGCCCTGCCGAGGTGGCCCGGCGGCTCAACGACTTCCTGCACCGCAGCGTCGATCCCGGCAAGTTCGTCACCGCGTTCCTGGGCTTCCTCGACGGGCGCACCGGGCGGTTCGTCTACGCCAACGCCGGCCACAACCCGCCGGTGCTCCTGCGCCGGGACGGAACGGTCGAGTGGCTGGCCACGGGCGGGCTCATCCTGGGCATCATGCCGGACTCGCGCTTCGAGGCTGGCGAAGCGCTCCTCGAGCCGGGCGACATGCTCGCGCTGTACACCGACGGCGTGACCGAGGGCGCGGACGCGACCCACGAGCAGTTCGGCGAGGACAGGCTCGTCGCCGCGCTCCAAAGGCTCGCCGGCCAGCCGTGCGCCGAGATCGCGCGTTCGCTCATGCGCGAGGTGCGCGCGTTCGAGGGCGCGCAGGGGCCGGCCGACGACCTGACGGTGCTGGTCGTGCGCAGGCTGGCGACAAGCGCGAGTTGACGCCGGCGTCGACCTCCACCGGGAGACGGCTGCCCGGCAGGCGCCGCGACGACTCCCGCGGAGCAGCTGGGCCGCGCGCGGCGGCACAAGCGAACGAGCCGCCGTCCACTCTCCGGACGGCGGCTCGTCGTTGTCCGCCGCGCGCGCCCCGGCTACTTCCCGGGCGGCGCCATCGTGGGATCGTGACACTGGACGCACAGGTCACGCTTGGCATCGTGCATCAGCAGACCGGGGAACGCGCCGCCATGCGGGTTGTGGCAGCTCGTGCACGTGAGCGGCTGGCCCGAGGGCGTGAGCTTGTCGCTCGACATCTTGTGGAAGTGCTTGCTCATGTCCGTGTGACACTTGCGGCACTGGGCCTCGATCGAGCTTTCCCGGAGCAACTGGGGAACGCCAGACCCGTGCGGGTCGTGGCAGGTCATGCAGCCCTTCTCGAGCGCCTTGTGCTTCACCTCGACCTGCAGCATGCGCTTGTCGTGGCAGGTGAAGCAGAGGTCGTCGAGCGGCGCCTTGAGGATGGGCTTCGCGACACCGCCGTGCGGGGCGTGACAGTTGTTGCACTGCGCCCCCGTGGTGACCGGCTGGTGCGTGAACTTGCGGCCCTTCCAGCCGCCCTCGTCGTGACAGGTGATGCACAGCTCGGCGCCCCTGGCCTGCAGCGCGGCGCTGCCCTTGGTCACGTGACAGGACTCGCACTCGCCGCGCGCGAACGGCATGTGGATCGCCGGCTGAAGCAGCCCGTGCGCGCCCTTGGCCTGCGCGTGCGGGTCGTGGCAGCTCGTGCACCGCACGCTCTCCATCGCCATGCCCGGATGCTTTGCCGTGAGCTTCGGGTCCTTCAGCAGGTGACAGGCCGCACACAGGGCCGCTCCCGGCCGCTTGGTCATCCCCGGCAGGTCGGAGCCGTGGCTGTCGTGGCAGGTCAGGCACTGCCCGCGCGCCGCCGGCGCGTGCGCGGAACCTTCGGCCATTCGCTTCGCGAGGTCCTGGTGACAGTCCAGGCAGAGCTCGCCCGGCCGCTTGCGCAAGAGCGCGATCCCGCCGGCCGCCGAACGATGCGGTTCGTGGCACCTGCCGCACTGCCCGCCCGCGACCGGGGCGTGCGGGAACTTCTTCTGGCTGGAGGCCGCGACGGCCTGGTGACAGCCCGCGCACAGCTTGTCCGGCGAGGCGAGCAACAGCTTGTCCTCGGCCGAGCCGTGCGGCGAGTGGCACGTGAGGCACTGCCCCTTCTTCACCGGATCGTGCACGTGGTCGCCCGCAGCCTGCGGCTTCACCTGGTCGTGGCACCTGACGCACATCACCGCCACCGGAGCGATCAGGTTCAGCTTGCTCGGTGAGGCTCCCGAGTGGCACTTGTCGCACTTGCCCTCGGCGAAGCCCGGGTGCATGTGGACCGGCCGCAACCCCGCGTCCTTCGACTGGTGAGCGGTGTGGCATGCGAGGCAGTTGGCCGCCGACAGGTCCGACGAGCGGTGCTTCGCCTTCATCTCGTCGCTGGCGCCATCGTGGCAATCCGTGCACAGGGCGGGCGCGGCCTTGAGCAGCGCCGGCGCTGCAGGCCCGCCATGGGCGTCGTGACACGTCAGGCAGTCGCCGTCGGCCACGGGCTGATGCACGTGATCGCCCTTGCCGACGTCGGCGTGGCACGTCGCGCAGAGCTGCTTGGTCGTGCCGCGCAGCAGCGCCTTGGACGCGGAACCGTGCGGCTCGTGGCAGGCTTCGCACTTGCCCTGCGCCGCCGCCGTGTGCGCGCCCACGGACGCGATGCGCTTGGCGATCGGCGCGTGACAACCGCCGCAGGTCTCCACCGCGGGCTTTGCCAGCATGCCCTTGCCCTCGCCGCCGTGAGGAGCGTGGCAGCTCATGCAGCGCCCTTCCTTCGGGCCGGGATGAACGTGCTCGCGGGCGAGTTCCTTCTTCACCTCGCCGTGGCAGCTCAGGCACAGGTCCGCGTCGTTGGCCCGCTGCAGGTGCGGCAGGTCCGAACCGTGCGGCTTGTGGCAGGCGGTGCAGTCGCCGGCCACGAACGGCCCGTGCTTGGTCTTGTCCTCGACCTTCTTCGCGGTCGCGGCGTGGCAGCTGATGCACAGCGCTCGCTCGGGCTGCCGCAGCAGGGCGCGCTCGGTGCCGGCATGCGCCACGTGGCAGCGCAGGCAGTCCCTGCGGAGCGCCGGCGGGTGCGCGCCCTTCGCGTCGGCGATATCGTGCTCGACGTCCTTGTGGCACTTGAGGCACACCGTTCCGTCCGGCGTGCGCATCATGTGGTTCTGGTCCGAGCCGTGGGGATCGTGGCAGTCGCCGCAGCGCCCTTCGAGGAACGCCTTGTGCACGACGGGCTGCTTGAGCTCGTCGTTGAGCTTCGGGTGGCAGGACATGCAGAGCTGCGTCGGCGGCGACTTGAGCAGCGCGCCCGAGCTGGTGCCGCGGTGCGGATCGTGGCAGCCGAGGCAATCACCCTTCGCCACCGGGTCGTGCGGAGACTTGAAAGTCGCTGCCTTCGCCATGCCGTCGTGGCAGCCCGTGCACAGCTCGGCCCTGGCCGCGGTCAGCTTCGTGGTCGCCTTGCCGCCTTCCATCACGTGGCAGGCGTCGCACGAGCCTTCCGCGACCGGCTGGTGCGCCGACTGGCGCAGCAGCGACGCCTTGGCGCTCGCGTGCGGCGCGTGACAGTCGAGGCACTGCAGGCCCGAGCGACCCGCGCCCTTGTGCTTCGCATCCACGGCCGCCAGCGCGTGGCAGCCGGTGCACAGACCGTCGTCGGTGCGCTTGAGCAGCGCCGCGGTGTCCCCCGCGTGCGAGACGTGGCACGCCTGGCAGGCACCCTTGCCGAACGGGTCGTGCACGTGCGCGAGCGCCGCCTCGGCCTTCGATTGCGTGTGGCAGTTGAAACACGTGCCCTGCGGCATCTCGTCCCGCACGAGGTGCGGGCGGTCGCTGGCGTGCGGGTCGTGGCACGCGAGGCAGTCGCCGCGCTTGAACGCGGGGTGCTGGTGCGGCGCGGTGGTGTTCTTGATCACGTCCGCGTGGCAGCCGATGCACAGCTCCTCGGCGGGCTTCTGCAGCACGAGCTTCTGCGCGAAGCCGTGGCTCGCGTGGCAGGACGCGCAATCGTTCTGCCTGACCGGCGCGTGCATGAACTTCTTCTTCGCGAACGCCGTCCTGGACGCCTGGTGGCAGTCGTAGCATTCGCGCGCGGGTCCGCTGGAATGGCGCGCCGAGCCACCCGGGGAGGCCAGCCCCGCGATCGGCAGGGCCAGGGCCAGCAGCGTCGCGCCGCGCAGCAGGAGTGTCCGCGTTCTCAATGCCCCGCCCCTCCGTGCGACTCGAGCCGCACCGCGAGCGAATCCTTGCTCGCCAGCGTCGGCCGGTTCAGGAACTCGATCCGGGTGGCGACGAAGCCCAGTTCCTCCCTGACGCCGAAGTGCGGCGGCATGTTGAAGAACGCCCAGGAGGTGTCGTGCGGCGCGCCACCCCGGCTGACGACGATCTGGAACGCCGGGTTGTTCGGCTCACCGGACCGCGAGGACACCTTGTGGTGCTTCAGGTCGAGCGTGAAGTCGGGCTCGAAGCGGATGATCCGGAACGTGAACTCGGTATCGCCGACACGGAACTCCTTGTTCGGCACCGCGACGACCCTGTCGTGAAAGCCCGCGAACACGCGGTTGAAGATGTGCAGCGTCACGTTCTTGAGCTTCGCCGGAGCGACAGCGGACGTCACGGCGTGAGGGGCCGCTGGGGCGGCGGGCGCGGCGGCCCGCGCCGGGGCGCACGCGAA